>JAEWRF010000226.1 GCA_023460155.1 Bacillota bacterium
CCCGCCGCACGGCGAGGGCGGCGGAGCCTTTATGCAGCGGGTGTGCGCCTCCTTTGAAAAGGTGACGGAGGGGATGCTGCGCTCCGGCGTGACCTCGGCGGCCCTGGTGGCGCCCGGCGGAGCACTGATGGCGATTCTTTCCGCCTATGGCCTGCCAAGGGCGAAATTCTACGACTGGATGACGGAGAGCGGCTGCGGCTATTCGGTGCGCATCATGCCGGAGCTGTGGATGCGCTCCATGGTGGCGGAGGTGTACTCCAAAATTCCTGCCGTCGAGCCGGATCCGGAGGACAGCGGCCGCATCATCATCGACCTGGCCCGCAGGGCGGCAGACGAGGCGTTCGGGCAGGAAGAAGAGGATTCCGGAGAGCCGGAAAAATAAAAAACTCTTGACAAACAGAAAAGCGGCTCCTATAATAATACCAAATTGAATTGGAAACAAGCGATGAAGGGAATAAGGCAGAATCCCGAATGCTTCAGAGAGTCGGCGGATGGTGCGAGCCGGCGGTTCGGTTTTTGCGAATAGCTCATCCCTGAGCTTCCGGTCTCGATGGCAACGTTAGAGACGGACGCAGCGGCGGCGTTATTGTCCGGGGCCTTGTTTGAGGCTGCTGAGGGCTCATTGCCGAGCCGAATTTTTGGGTGGTACCGCGAAAGTTATTTCGCCCCGAATACAGTGAAAACTGTATTCGGGGCTTTTTTGTATTATTCCTCTATTTTAATCTGTGAAGGAGCTGTTTTCTTATGTATGAAGGCTGCAAGAAGTACATTCCGTTCCAGCCGGTTTCTCTGCCCGACCGCACCTGGCCGGACCGTTCGGTCGACCGCGCGCCCGTCTGGTGCAGCGTGGACCTGCGTGACGGCAACCAGGCGCTGGTGGACCCGATGAATCTGGAGGAAAAGCTTCTGTTTTTTAAAACCCTGATTGAAATTGGTTTTAAGGAGATTGAGGTCGGCTTCCCCTCCGCTTCGGAAACGGAGTACGAGATTCTCCGCGCGCTGATCGACCGGAACCTGATTCCGGACGACGTGACCGTTCAGGTGCTGGTGCAGGCGCGCGAGCACCTCATCCGGAGAACCTTTGAGGCGATTCAGGGCGCGAAGCACGTCATCCTGCACTTCTACAATTCCACCTCGACGCTGCAGCGGAAGGTTGTATTCAAAACCGACATGCAGGGCGTCACCGACATTGCGGTAAATGCCGCAAAGCTTATCCGCGAGCTGACGGAGGAGGAAGTTCGCCGGAGCGGCGCGGACATCCGCTATGAATATTCGCCGGAGAGCTTTTCCGGCACGGAGATCGACAACTCCGTCCTCATCTGCGAAAAGGTGATGGAGGTGCTGGAGCCGACGCCAGAGCATAAGCTGATCCTGAATCTTCCGAATACGGTGGAAATGTGCACGCCGAACTGCTACGCCGATCAGATCGAGTATTTTCTCCGCCATATCCCGAACCGCGAAAGTATTGTTCTGAGCGTACACCCGCACAACGATCGCGGAACGGCGACCGCAGCGACGGAGCTGAGCCTGATGGCCGGGGCCGAGCGCGTGGAGGGCACCTTGTTCGGAAACGGCGAGCGCACCGGAAACGCGGATATCATGGTGGTTGCGATGAACATGTACTCGCAGGGGATCGACCCGGAGCTGGATTTTTCGCATATGGGCAGGATCCGGGAGATGTATGAAAAATGCACGAAGATGCATGTTCACGAGCGCCATCCCTATGCGGGCGACCTGGTGTTTACGGCGTTTTCCGGTTCGCATCAGGACGCGATCAATAAGGGCAGCATCTATATGAAGAGCGGCGCGACGGAGTACTGGGAGGTGCCCTACCTGCCGATCGACCCGGCGGACGTGGGCAGGGAATACGAGCCTGTAATCCGCATCAACAGCCAGTCCGGCAAGGGCGGCGCGGCCTTCGTCATTCAGCAGGTTTCCGGCTTTGAGCTGCCGAAGGCGATGCATCCGGAATTCGGCGCGATGGTCAAGGCAGCCTGCGATGAAGCCGGCCGCGAGCTGAAGGCCGAAGAGGTTTATGCGATTTTCCAGAAAAACTATCTTGAGGTTAATCGGCCGTATGACCTCAAAAAGTACCGTCTGCACGACGAAAGCGAAGACACGGGCGAAACCCAGGTGCGCTTTGAGGGCGTCATCCGCTTCGGGAACGAGGATCACCCGGTCGAAGGGATCGGGAACGGCCCGGTCAGCGCGTTCTTCCACGCGCTCCGCTCCGTCGGAATTACGGATTATCAGTTTGTTACCTACCGTGAAAACGCAATCTCCGCGGGCGCGGATTCCAAGGCGGTTTCCTATATCCATCTGACCGCGCCGGACGGCAGCCCGGCGTTCGGGATCGGAATCGACAGCAACATCAGCCTCGCGTCCATCAAGGGCATCATCTGCGCGATCAACCGCGCCGAGGCGAAGAAAAAAGAAAGGCAGGCGGCTATATGAAACGCTACCACATTGTATTGCTCAAAGGGGACGGCATCGGGCCGGAAATAGTTACGCAGGCGGCGCGCGTTCTGGAAAGAGCCGGAAAAAAGTACGGCTTCGGGGTGGATTTTGAGGAAGCCCTGCTGGGCGGCAGCGCCATCGACGCAACGGGAGGGCCCCTTCCCCCGAAGACGGTGGAAAAGTGCAAAGCCGCCGATTCCACGCTGCTCGGCGCGGTCGGCGGTCCAAAATGGGACGGTATGCCCGGCGAACTGAGGCCGGAGGCGGGGCTTCTCGGCATCCGCAGCGCGCTCGGTCTGTTTGCCAACCTGCGCCCCGCGGTCATCTTCGACCGGCTCCGCGCGGCCTCTCCGCTTAAGGATGAAATCATCGGCGAAAAACTGGATATCATGATTGTCCGCGAACTGACCGGCGGCATTTACTTTGGAAAACGCGGCCGCGAAACCGTGGACGGCATTGAATCGGCCTACGATACGGAACGGTACTCCGAGCCGGAAATCTCCCGCATCGCTCGCGTCGGCTTCCGCATGGCGCAGAAGCGCTCGGGCCGTCTGTGCAGCGTGGATAAGGCGAACGTTCTCGAATCCTCGCGCCTGTGGAGGAGAACCGTGGAACAGATCGGCAAGGAAGAATTCCCGGAGGTGGAGCTTTCCCACCTGTATGTGGATAACTGCGCGATGCAGCTGGTGCGGAACCCGAAGCAGTTCGACGTGATCGTCACCTCGAATATGTTCGGCGACATCCTCTCCGATGAGGCCTCCATGATCAGCGGCTCCATCGGGATGCTTGCCTCCGCAAGCCTCGGGGCGGGCAAAGAGGGGCTGTATGAGCCGGTGCACGGCTCTGCGCCCGATATCGCCGGAACAGGCATGGCGAACCCGCTTGCCACGATCCTTTCTGCCGCCATGATGCTGCGGTATTCCCTCGACGAGCCGGAAGCGGCTGACGCCATTGAAGCGGCGGTTACGCAGGCGCTGGAAACAGTCCGCACGCCGGACATTTACACACCCGGAACCCGGAAAGTCGGGTGCGAAGAAATGGGCGATACCGTCTGCGGCCTCCTGTAAATAAAATAAAAACTCCCGCTTCACAAAAGCGGGAGTTCAAACCGGCGGCCCGCTTTGTTATGAGCGGGCCGTCTTTTAATATCCGAATTTGCCAGTCAGGGATTCGTCCTTTTCCACCCAGTCGTCAACGTTGGTGACCGTGAACTCGGTCTTGCTCTTCCGCGCGATCACGCGGAGAATCCCCGCATTGATAATCAGCCGTTTGCACATGGAGCAGGGGGCCGGGTTTTCCACGTATTCTCCGGAGGACGCGTTTCTCCCGACAAGGTACAGCGTCGAGCCGATCATGTCGCTGCGCGCGGCGCTGATGATGGCGTTCATCTCGGCATGGACGGAGCGGCACAGCTCGTAGCGCTCCCCGCGCGGAACATTGAGACTTTCCCGGACGCATTCGCCGAGGTCCATGCAGTTTTTCCGGCCGCGCGGCGCGCCGGTGTAGCCGGAGGAAACAATTTCGTCATGGTTGACGATAATCGCCCCGAAATTGCGCCGCAGGCAGGTGCCGCGCTCAGAGACGGTCTCGGCGATATCGAGGTAATAATTGGTTTTGTCGGTGCGGTTCAAACGAACACCTCCCTATGTTTTTCATGGTTTTCAAATAGAATTCTTCTTCGGGGTATGCTATAATAAACGGAAGATTGAGGTCATAACCTAACGCGGAGGTAAAAGCATGGATTTGTCGGATCTTTCCACCATTCGGGCGGTGCTTTCCAGGCACGGCTTTCGGTTTTCCAAGTCGCTCGGTCAGAATTTTCTGATCGACCCGGGGGTCTGCCCGCGCATGGCGGAGCTCTGCGGGGCGGGGCCGGAAACCGGAGTGCTGGAGGTCGGGCCTGGCATCGGGGTGCTTACGGCGGAGCTCGCGAAGCGCGGGGCGAAGGTCGCCGCCGTGGAGCTGGACGAAAGCCTGCTGCCGGTCCTGAGCGAAACGCTGGCGGAATACCCGCAGGTGAAAATCATTACGGGGGATGTGCTCAGGCTCGATCTTGCGGCGCTCATCCGGGAGCAATTCGCCGGGCAGGAGGTCGTCATCTGCGCCAATCTGCCCTATTATATCACATCCCCGGCCGTGATGCGCTTTCTCGAGGAAGGGCTTCCCATTTCAGCCGCGACCGTCATGGTGCAGAAGGAAGCCGCCGTGCGGTTCTGCGCCGAACCCGGAAGCCGGGCCTGCGGAGCGGTCAGCGCGGCGATCCGGTATTACGCGGAGCCGAAAATCCTTTTTGAGGTGCCGCGCGCCTGCTTTTATCCGCAGCCGAACGTGGATTCCGCCGTCATCCGGTTTGACCTTCTGCCCCGTCCCGGCGTGGAGGTGCAGGATCGGGAAGCCTTTTTTGCCACGGTGAAGGCCGCGTTCGGCCAACGGCGCAAAACCGTGCTGAATTCGGTTTCCGCAGGCCTGTCTCTGCCGAAGGGACAGGTTGCCTCCGCCCTTGAAGCGGCGGGCATCGAGCCCACGGCGCGCGCGGAGCAGCTTACGCTCCCGGAGCTCGGAAAATTATCGGACCAGCTGTTTTTGCTTCGGAAGGAGGAGCTTACATGAACGACGGAACGCTTTCGAGGATTCTTTTTGACATCGGCTTTGCGGGGACTCTGGCTGCGATGATTCTTGGACCGCTGGAGATCGACAACTGGGCGATCACGGCAGGCGTGATCGCCTGCTGCTTTGCGCTTGCCTCCATTGCGCTCGGTCTGCAGTACTGGAACGAACAGGAGCAGGAAGACGGGGAAAATCCGCCGGAAGCGGAGAACCTGAAAACGGCGGAGCCGATCAGTAAATGATCGCGCCGTATTTTGCGGCCAGCGGCTCGGCGCTTTCCCGGTCCTCCAGCGCGGAGGAGTCAATAATCAGCCGGCCCTGAAAGTAGCGCAGGGCCGCGTCCAGAACCGTCAGCCCGTCGGCCCGCACAGCAATGGGAAGACGGGTCATGGCGCTGTGCTGCCCAAGCAGCACGGCGTCGGCGACGCAGGTGACCTCCACCAGGGCGGCGGAGACGCGCTCGTCGTCGAGGTCGATCAGATCGTCGCCGAGCGAACTGGTGCAGGCGATCGGCTCACTGAACGTGAGGTCGTCCTCCAGGAAAAACGCCTCGCGTTCAATCGCTGCGGCGTAGCAGTCCGGCTCCTCCGGAATCTGCGGGGGACCGAACTCCTTTAAAACGGCGCCGAGCGCCTTAATATGTTCCGGGGCGGTATCCAGCCCGCCCCCGGCAATGCGGATTCCCGCGCCGAACAGGGCGCGGGCGGCTTCTGCATACGCTTCTGGCGTCTGTCCGGCCTCCGCGTCCGCACGGAGAATCAGCGGAACCTGCGCATGCGGATACGCCTCCTGAACGGCCTCGATCAGGGCATCACCCTCCAGCGAGCCGTTCAGGCCGACGGCGTCAGCACCCATGGCCTGAAGTGTGATGAGGGCCGGAAGGAAGCCACCGCCGGAAAGAGTCCGGCCGTTCCGGTCTACGGCGAGGTCCGCGAGCACCGGCAGATCGGTCGTCCGCGCGGCGAGCAGCGCTGCCCTCAGGTCGGCGAGCGAAGCCTGACGCTCAAGCAAAAGATAATCCGCCCCGGCCATTTCCAGCGCGCGGATCTGTTCCCGGTAAACGTCGAACAGATCGTCGAAGTCCGCGTCTCCGAGCGGCGGGGGAAACAGGCCCGTCGGCCCAATGAGCGCCCCGACGGGTACACCGCTTCCCTCCGCGGCGGAACGGGTCAGCTCCAGAAGACGCAGGTTCAGGTTGGCTGTTTCCTCTTCGAGCCCAGCGGCGGAAAGACAGATCCGGTTTGCCCCGAAGGTCGGCGCGCAGACTGCGTCTGCGCCCGCTTCAAGAAATCCGGATACGGCCCGCTCCAAAGCTCCGGGATGCTCCGCCATCCAGATTTCAGGGGGCAGCCCATGCGGCGCCGGAGCGCCGACGGGGCCGTCAAGCAGAAGGGGAAGCCGAAAAGGAAGGTCCATCGGTAACTTTTGCACCCGCTTTCAGTGAAACAAAGTCACATGCTTTCCGGCGCGGAAATCTTGAACATGGAAAGCACGTTGCACAGAACGGTGGAAGTGCATTCGCAGAGCAGGAGGCGCGCGGCGGAAAGGCCTTCGCTTTCTCCCTTGACGCGGCAGACATTGTAGAATTTGTGGAACAGCGTCGCCAGCTCGATCACATAGCGCATCATGCGCGCCGGGTCGTAATCGTGCGCGGAGGCGATGATTTCGCTCGTGCAGGTGGAAAGGTGACGGATCAGCTCAATCTCCTCCGGCGCCGTCAGCAGAGCGAGCTCCTCATCCGTGCAGGCGCGCGGGCTGATGCCCTCCGCGGCGAGATTCTTCAGAATGCTGCAGATGCGCGCGTGCGCGTACTGAACATAGTAGACGGGATTCTGCGCGTCTTGTTGCACCGCGAGGTCGAGGTCGAAGTCCATCTGTGAATTTGCCTCGCGCAGGTTAAAGCAGAACCGGGCCGCGTCCACCGGAACCTCGTCCAGCAGGTCGGCAAGCTGAATCGCTTTGCCCGTGCGTTTGCTCATGCGCACCACTTCTCCGGCGCGCACCAGCCGCACCAGCTGAATCAGGATCACGTCGAGCTTGTCCCCGTCGAGACCGATCGCGTTCATGGCGCCCTTCATGCGCGCCACGTGACCGTGGTGGTCCGCGCCCCAGACGTCGATGCAGCGCACAAACCCGCGCTGAAATTTATTGCGGTGGTAGGCGATGTCGGCGGCAAAGTAGGTGGGGTTGCCGTTCTGGCGAACCAGAACCTCGTCCTTTTCCGCACCGAGGGCAGTCGCCTTGTACCAGAGCGCACCCTCCTGCTCGTAGGTCATGCCGCGGTCCTTTAAAAGCTGAATGGTTTCGTCCAGTTCGCCGTCGTTGTGCAGCGTGCTTTCCAAAAACCAGTTGTCGTATACGATGCGGTATTTCTCGAGGTCGGTGTGCATTTTCTGGATGTTCCGGGGCAGGGCGTAATCGACGAGCGCCTTCTGCCGTTCGGCGGAATCGGCTTCCACATAGCGGTCGCCGTTCTGCTCCGCAAATTCGGCGGCGCGGTCTTTGATGTCCTCGCCGTGGTAGCCGTCCTCGGGGAACGAAACCGCTTCTTCGCCTTTATAAATCTGCAGGTAGCGCACTTCCAGAGATTTGCCGAATTTTTCAATCTGGTTTCCGGCGTCGTTCACGTAGAATTCGCGGTATACATCGTAGCCTGCCGCGTCGAGCACGGCGGAAAGGCAGTCACCAAGTGCCCCGCCGCGCGCGTTGCCCATGTGCATCGGCCCGGTCGGGTTGGCGGAGACGAATTCCACCATGATTTTTTCTTTTTGCCCGTAATCGCTGCGGCCGTACTCCACACCGCATTTCTGAATGTCCTTCAGGACGTCGATATAAAACTGCGGCCCGTAGAAAAAGTTGAGAAAGCCGGGGCCGGCGATTTCAAAACGGTCGAAATAGGTGCCTGTAAGGTCAATATGGTCCGCAAGGGCCTGTGCAATTTTGCGCGGGGGCTGGTGAAAGCTCCGGGCGGAAACCATGGCGGCGTTGGTGGCCCAGTCGCCGTGGGCGCGGTCTGCGGGGACCTCGATGGAAAAATCGGGAATTTCCGCCTCGGGAAGGGCCCCGGCTTGTACCGCTTTCTTCAGGGCGTCCGAAACGGCGTCCCGGAGCTTACCGGTTGCCTGTAGCACGAGTTTGGACATCGTTCTTGCCTGCCTCCTTGATGGTGATGAAAATATCGTTCTGGCTGGAAAGGCTGGAGTTGATGTCAAGCGTATAGCTGACTTCCAGATTTCCGCCGAGGTCGTTCAGGTCGGACTGCACCCGGCTTGTGAAAACACCGATCATCATGTTCCCGAATTCCGTGTCATACTGGCAGAGATGCCGTTTGCCGGATTCGAGAATCAGCCGGGTGCTGTCGTCGCCGCCGCGCATCAGCGTGACCTTGGAACTGCCGTCGATTTTGAGAATGGAGGTGCGCGTCTGATTGCTGTCCTCCGAGGTGTATTCCTTATATACGATATAGCGCGAATCTCCGCGCCTGACGTAAGAGCCAAGTGTGGTCAGCTCAACTTCTCCGGTCTCGTCGTCGACCTTTTGCTTTCCCCGGATCGAGATTAAGTAATTTTCCTGCATACCGTTCTCCTTGTTTTGAAAAATTATACTTTTGGGGTTCGGGGAATCAGCAGTCCGTATCCCGGTGCAGGGAAAGCTCAATCAGCCGGTCCAGCAGCTCGCTGTACGGCACGCCGGAGGCTTCCCAGAGCTTCGGGTACATGCTGATCGGGGTAAAGCCCGGAATGGTGTTGAGCTCGTTGAGCAGAACCTCGCGGTTGTTCCGCACGAAAAAGTCCACGCGCGCGAGGCCCCGGCAGCCGAGCATCCGGAACGCCCGAACGGCCGTGGAGCGCACTTCCTCGGCTACGCCCGGTTCCAGGTGAGCGGGGATGTAGAGCTTTGATTTGCCGGAATTGTATTTGTCGTCGTAATCGTAGAACGCCGCGGAAGCGACGATCTCACCCACCGTGCCGGCGGCCTCGGGCTCCAGGTTTCCAAGCACCGCGCTTTCGATTTCCTGGCCGAATACGGCTTCCTCCACCAGAATCTTATTGCCCTCCGTTGCTGCTTTGGCGACGGCCGCGTCCAGCTCCTCCTCCGAGGAGACCTTGCTGACACCGACGGAGGAGCCCGAATCGGCGGGCTTCACGAAGACCGGGTAGCCGAGGCGGGCGTTGATTTTCAGTTTGATTTTCTCCGCGCCGGTTTTGTATTTATGGACGAAAAACCACAAATATTTGGCCTGACTGATTCCTGCGGCGGAAAGCAGGGAATGAGTAACCACTTTATCCATGCAGACGGCTGAGCTCAGGGTTCCGCAGCCGACAAATGGGATTCCGGAAAGCTCCAGCAGGCCCTGCATGGTGCCGTCCTCTCCGTTGTGCCCGTGCAGAACGGGGAACACACAGTCTACTCTCACGGTTTTTACGCCGTCCGGCCCGAAAGCGACGATTCCTCCCGTGCCCCGGTCGGGCGAGAGAACCGCGGGGGTAAGCAGCGGGCTTTTTTCCCATCGGCCGTCTGGAATTTCTTCGTCGGGGCCGTCAAACAGGAACCAGCGGCCGTCTTTGGTGATCCCGACCCGGAAAAGGTCGTATTTTTCCCGCG
>JAEWRF010000227.1 GCA_023460155.1 Bacillota bacterium
ATTCGCTTCCAGGTCCCGGAGAAGCCTCGCGTCCAGTTTTTCCGGGCTAAGCGCCGGCTTTAAATCAATCAGAACGCGGTACCGCCCGGGGGACATCTCCCTCATATGGGAGCTCGCGCTGAGAATGACCGGGCCCGAAAGCCCAAAATGGGTAAACAGCAGTTCGCCGAAATCTTCATAGATGTTTTTCCGCGTGCGCGTATCCAGCACACGGGCAGCGATATTTTTCAGAGCAAGCCCCATCATTTCGCCGCAGTCGGAGCCGTCTTCCGTCAGAGGAACCAGCGAGGGCCTTAGCGGCGTGACAGTGTGGCCAGCCTGGCGGGCAAGCCGATACCCGTCCCCCGTCGAGCCGGTTCCCGGATAGGAAGCACCCCCGCAGCAAACGGCGGCGTTTGGGGAAAAAATATTATCTCCGTTCTGAAGTTCCACACCGCAGACAGCGCCGTCTTTCAGCAGCAGATGCTTTGCGGTGCCGGTCACCACGCGAACTCCCGCGCTCCTCATATATTTTTCCAAAGCTTCGGAAATATCAGCAGCGTGATCGGACTGAGGGAAAACGCGATTTCCGCGTTCCGTTTTCAGAGGAACGCCAAGCTTTTCGAAAAAAGTCATCGTATCGCGCGGTGAAAACCGGGAAACTGCGCCATAGAGAAAACGGCCGTTTGTCGGCACTGCTTCAATAAAGGTGCGGACATCGCAGTCGTTGGTCACATTGCAGCGGCCTTTGCCGGTAATCCGGATTTTCTTCCCGAGGACGCCGTTCTTTTCCACGAGGCAAACCGAAAGTCCGCGCTCCGCCGCCGTTCCGGCGGCCATCATGCCCGCCGCCCCGCCGCCGATTACGGTCAGATCACAGTTCAATTGGTGGAATCCTCAACTTTTTCATAAACTCCGTACTCATCCCAGATATCCTCCAGATTATGGAAGACCTGTTTAACCTCGCCCTCTTTTTTGATGGCGGTCATGACAATCAGGGCATTGATCAGACTGAGCGGGGCACAGAGGGAATCCACGATCGACTCAATATCACTCCTGGCCAGCAGCTGATAATCAGCCGACAGCGCTACCGGTGAAATGGGGCTGTCCGTCACGGCAATGACCTTTGCCCCGCGGTCATGCGCAAAACTCATTGCCTTCGCGATTTTCCGCGAATACCGCGGAAAGCTGATGCCGATAACGGCGTCGCCTTCGTTAATGCGAATCATCTGCTCGAAAATTTCTCCCTCACTGGTCGACTGAACCAGCAGGACGTTTTCAAACAGAAGATTGAAATAATAAGACAAAAACGTACCCAGGGCCAGGGCGCTGCGCGCCGCCAGAATATAGATTTTGCGGGAAGCGACAATCGCGTCGACCGCCTGATAAAAACTGTCGTGCGAAGTCTCTTCCATAGTCCTGCGGATGACGTCTATATCCTGTGAAAACACAAAATCGAGAACGTCGGAATCGCCGATGCGGTTAGCGGTCACCTCCATGCGCTGAACGGAGGTAAGCTTGTTGCGGATCATTTCCTGCATTGCCTGCTGAAGCTCCGGGTACCCCTTATATCCGATCTCCGTTGCAAAACGGACCACCGTTGATTCGCTTACCCCCACGGTTGTCCCAAGCTTGGATGCGGTCATAAACGCAACCTTGTCATAGTGTTCGCCGATATATGCCGCAATTCTTTTCTGTCCCTTGGAAAACTGGTCCATTCTGCTTTGAATTCTCGCTGCCAGCAAATTGTCCATGCTACCTTCTGCCACTTCTCCGCGCTGTTTTTATTTTTTTCGCATGTGCCGCGCGGAGCCTCATGCGCCACAGAACACCGGCAAGCCGCCGGAAAAAGGTATGGCCGGAACTCACTCCGGTCACAAATACAAAATTATTTTAATTCATATACCGTTGAAAATCAAGCTTTTTTGCAGTACGCCCTGGAAAAGCAATGATTTTACCGCGGACCGAGCCATTTTGAAAGAATCCCGTGGTACCGTTTCATATACGTGATGACCAGAAGAGAGAACGCGTAATCGTAAATCCAGAAAAAAACATTGCCAAAGACAAGGAGCACCCACGGGCCATACGAGCCGAGCCTTCCGAAATTTTCCGTTTTTACTCCAAGCAGAGATATCCCGAGCCAATATTCCGCAATGGCGGTCAAATTAAAATATGCCGCTTTGGCTAAAACAGCGTATTCCTTTTTCTTCGATTCGGCACGTGCTTTGAAAACGGGATAGGAGCCAAAAAACAGGACGAAGGCCAACGCGGCCTCCTTGTCGCCCGACAGTAAAAAGGAGAGCAGCCCGGCGGAAACATAAACCGACACGGCCCAGCCCGTTCCAAGCTCAATTACCACCGGAAAGAGAAGAATGCCGGCAAACGCCGACAGCGCATAGGTGGAAGCCGGTATGAGTCCCGCCAGAAACAGAAGCGCCGTAGACGCAGCAGTGATCATGGAGCAGAAGGCAAGCCGAACACTTTGATTCATACGCATAAAACGCCCCCGGCCTCAGCAGCAGGGATACATTCCTCCGCCGAAACAGTTGCAGCAGAGGTCGGCAATGCAGAGTGAAGTGCAGAGATCGCACCCCGTGCCGTTTCCGTATTGTGGGACATTGGGATTGTAGCCTCCGTAGGCTCCGCTTCTCTGTGCGGCCACCTGATTGTAAGCCGCTCGGTATTCCCCGTTTCCGGGGTCCATCTGACAGGCCCGGGTAAAATCATTGAACGCTTCTTCAAGCCACCCGCGCTGATACAGGACTGTACCCTTCAGAAAGTACCATTCCGCGTTCCTGCGCGTGGGAGGAACCCCGTCCAGTATTTCCTCTGCATCGGAAGCGCGGCCCGAGTTGATCATGCTGCGCACATCGAAATAGTCTGAGGAGGAAGCTCCTCCAGTTCCGGAATACCCGTTTCCTGGATTCGCGTATCCGCCGGAAGCCTGACGGTTCTTGCGTTCCCGCAGAACCGTGTCGTAGGCTTCGTTGATTTCTTTCATTTTTTCGCCCGCAAGGTCGGCGATGGGGCTCCCCGCATAGTTATCCGGGTGATATTTTTTCGCAAGCGCCCGGTACGCGGCTTTTACCTCGTCGTCCGTTGCGTTGGGAGATATTCCTAAAACCTGATAGGGATCAGACATTGGTGTTCTCCTTTTTATCAAGAAGTTCCTTCTGAATCTGCGGCAGACCGAGAAACAGCACATTTCGAACAATTGGGCCCAGAGCGTTGAAATCCAGAAGCTCCGCCGCGGCGCAAAGCCGGGAAATGGTGCCGTTCAGGACCTGATTGGCGTAAACGCGTATTTCCGGGATCGGCCGGTCGGATTCTTTTCGGAGAGCAGCAAACGGGTTAAACGCCCCGCTGCGCAAATCGCTTTCCAGATCGTCGGCCGCGTCGATCAGATAAATCCATCTTCCGAGGTAGTATCCGACTTGCCGGAGCACCCGTCCGTCCGGTTCGGAGGTTTCCCTCCCTGCGGCGAGAGGCAGAAGCTGTTCCAACATAAGTGCGGTCGGTTCCGCACATTGATCCGGCCCCGGATTCAAAGTCTGCTCAACGGAGCGCTGCCGCTCCATACACGCTGAAACAATGGATTCTATTTCCGGCTGCCTTTTGGCGGCCTTTCGGTGAATCCATGCGGCTGCCGGGTAAAGCAAGCCTGCGGCGATCCGCTTTGGCAGACCGGGGTCTCTCAGATCGTCACGCAGCTTATAATAAGTGAGAATCACTGTCAGAGACGCCGCGAAATCCAGCTCTGCGCCGCCGCTGCAGAACGCACATTTTTTGAGCGGATTTACAGTGCACCGCCCGGCGGAAAATTCAGGGCACTCCTTTGGAGCCAGCGCCAAGAGGACAAGCGCAAAAAAAGTGCAGTCATAGTTCAGGCTAAGTTTTGCAAACGGACCGTACCTTTTGCCGAGCTGCCGGCACAGGGAGCAGTAGATTCCGTTGTACGCTTCGAATTCCCGAACAAGAAGCTCCGACTTTTTTGGCTTAACATAACCAAACAAATTCTTGAACCCGCCCTTAAAGAAACATTTCCGATAACTTATTTTACACTATTCGACCGATACAGATAATTAACAATATGTGAATTTTTCAATTTCGCCGGTCGGAATCGTTTCTCGAGGCGGGAACGCCGGTAAAACAATCCGGATGCCGGAAAAGGCCTTTTTAAAGTTCGAAATTATTGCAGTTATATTCGAAAGAATAATAAAGACCATTGTAATAGCATGGCCTTTATGCTATACTGAAAGCATCTAAAAATTCCATAAAAAGGGGGGCTCTGTAATGAAATTGTATGATATTGATGTTCTGAAGCTAATTGAACTTCTCGACAAAGCCAAGGGCAATGTGTACCTTGTTACGGATGACGGAAACAAGCTGAATCTGAAGAGCAAGCT
>JAEWRF010000228.1 GCA_023460155.1 Bacillota bacterium
GGTCTGATGATGATGATTACCGTGCTGGGGCTCCACAGCCTCGGCGACCGGTTACAGGATTTATAAAACACGGCGCCCGGATGAAGATTTCATCCGGGCGCCGTGTCTATGAAAAGGACAATGGAGAAATAATGAATTCAGTCTTTGCTGCCGGTCATTTTGCGGTCCAGATTCCTGCCGACGGCGCGTGCGCCGATGCTGAACGCGAACACCAGAATAATCAGCACGGCGGAGGAAATATCTGCGATCTGACCGGCGTTCGCCGCCACCGCCTCCGTGCGCTGCGACCAGATGTGCAGCGAGAGCGTTTCGCCCGGACGGAACGGGTTCAGCGGGCAGGTTGGTGAAGCGAGGTTCCAGCGCGACCAGTTGATATCGGTGCTCATTCCGGCGGTATAGAGCAGCGCGGCGGCTTCGCCAAAGCCGCGCCCGGCCGCGAGGATCACGCCCGTGATGATGCGCGGCACGCAGGCGGGCAGCATCACATGCGCGATGGTCTGCCAGTGCGTGGCGCCCAGCGCAAAGCTGCCCTCCTTCCAGCTGTGGGGAACGGCGTGCAGCGCGTCCTCGGTCGTCGTTGTAATCAGCGGCAGGCTGAGAATGGAAATGGCGAGCGCGCCGGCAATCAGGCTCCATTTTCCGCCCACAAGCACGACGAACACGAGGTAGCCGAACAGGCCGACCACGATGGAGGGCAGAGAGGAAAGCGTTTCGATGCAGGTGCGCAGGAAACTGGTCAGGCGGCCGGGCTTCGCGTACTCCGCCATATAAATTCCGGCCGCCAGGCCGAACGGAACGCTGATGACGAGCGCCAGGAATACCAGATAGATGGTATTAAAAAGCTGGTTGCCGATGCCGTTCTCATTGAACGCGAGAAGCGCCGGACTGAAATTCCGGAAGCCCCGGTACAGGATGTAAGCCGTAAAAGCCGCCAGCAGCAGCAGGAAAAATCCCGCTACAAAGTAAAGCACGACCGTCATGAAACGATCTACGGCAATGGCAGAATTATGCTTCTTTTTCATTTCTCAGCGGCCCCCTTTGCGGAAACTTTACGAACCAGCATGATAAACACATACGAGATCAGCAGCAAAAGCAGGGCCATCGTCCACAGTGCGGTGTTGAACTCTCCGCCCTCGGCCGCGCCGCCCATGTCGGAGGCGATCGCGGAGGTCAGGTTGCTGGTGGGCGAAAGGATGCCGTCCGGAAACGCTTTCGTTTTGCCGATCACCATGGCGACGGCAAGCGCCTCGCCGAACGCACGGGAAAGCCCGAGAATCACGCCGGTCAGGATGCCGGGCTTCGCGGAGGGCAGCAGCACCTTGCGGATGACCTGCCAGCGCGTGGAGCCGAGGCCGTAGGCCGCCTCCTGATATTTATACGGCACGTTCCGGAGGGAATCCGCCGAAACGCTTGCGATCGTCGGGAAAATCATGACCGCCAGTACGATTCCGCCCGCCAGCACCGAATAACCGATCTGCTGATGGAACACTGTTTCAATAAACGGCACCAGCACCGTGACGCCGACCCAGCCGTAAACCACCGATGGGATGCCGACAAAAATTTCGACGGCGGGCTGGAACAGCTTCGCGCTGATGCGCGGGGAAATGACCGCCATAAAGATTGCGGCGGCCAGACTGAACGGCGCGGCGATCAGAAGGGCGAGGAAGCAGACGCAGACGGAGCCGACGATGAAGATCGCGGCGCCCACCTGACCGCCGCCCGTAAAGTCGTCGGCCGGGTTCCAGTCGGAGGAAAACAGAAATTCCCAAACGCTGTGGTGGTAAGTAGTAAAAGTGCCGATCCCGCGGTAGACCAGGAACACGCCGATGGCCAGCGTGAGCAGAATAATGAACAGTCCTCCCGCCGTAATGACGGCACGCCAGATTTCGTCTTTTCTCTTCATGTATCAATCCGCTCCTCAGCAGGGCAAAAGACCGGACGGATATCCCGCCGGTCTTCTTGCCGAAATTGTGTGCGTCTGCAGTTTACCGGGTAACCTGCATCTTCGAAGTGACGTTATAGCCGAGGGTCTCAATGCTGGTGGCGTAAGCGTCGGAGCTCATATAATCGATGAGCGCCTTGGCAACGCCCTTTGCTTCACCCTTTGTGTACATATGCTCATAGCCCCAGACCTTGTATTTGCCGGAGTAAGTATTCGCAAGAGTCGGCTCGACGCCGTCGATTGCTACCGTGCTGACGCTCGTGTTGTTGATGAGGTAGGAAAGCGCCACATAGCCGATTGCGCCCTTATGCTGGGCAACACTCTGCAGCAGGGTGCCGGAATCGTCTGTTTCCAGCGATTTGTTGGAAGCTTCCTGAGCGCCGTTCAGCGCATATTGCTTAAAGAGAGCGCGCGTGCCGGAGGTGGAAGGACGGGTGACCAGTACGATGGGTTCATCCGGACCGCCGACTTCTTTCCAGTTCTTCGTCTTGGCGGTGAAAATATCAGCAAGCTGAGCAGCGGTCAGGCTCTTGACCGTTTTGGCTACATCCGGGTTCACAACCGGAGCCATGGTGATAACGCAGACTTTGTGGTCGACCAGTTCTTTTGCTTTATCGGCAGTCAGTTTGGATTCCGCGGCAACGTCGGAGTTGCCGATATCGACCGTGCCGTCCGAAACCTGCTTCAGGCCCGTGCCGGAACCGCCGGCGTTCAGCGTAATGGAAGCGTCGGGATTATTCACTTTGAATTTCGCAACGGCATCCTTAACCAGCGGATACAGAGCCGAGGAACCGGAAGCCGTGATGCTGCCGGAAACCGGTGCAGCGGAAGCGGCGGCGGAGGACGCAGCCTCGGAAGATGCCGCAGCAGAGGATGCAGCCTCGGAAGATGCAGCGGAGGAAACCTCAGAGGAAGCAGCGGAAGACGGAGCAGCCGCAGAAGAGGCAGCCGGAGCACCTCCGCAGGCAGTAGTCGCTGTCAGAAACAGAGCAGCCGTTAACATCAGGGACAGGATTTTTTTCATATTACTTCTCCTTATCGTCATTTTTACTTCACGCACCTAACAATAAAGTATCCGCGTTAAATTCAGGTTACGTCTGCTTTAGACGACTGTTATTTTTATGTTAAATCCATGTTAAGCAGGCGGAGTTTCCTGCCTCTCTTCGGGCCTTTTGTGCTTCATTACTATTTTTTATAAAATATTGATACATATGATTATTTAAAAATTACTTTACTTGTCGTAGTAGCTGTGGTATTCTTTTACTACTACGACAGATAAAGTAATCGAGGTGACAGAATGATCGGCAGCGACGTTCTCAGGGGATACAACGACACCATGATCCTGTGTCTGCTGATGGAAAAGGATTCCTACGGCTATGAAATTGAAAAGGAAATCGAGCGGCGTTCGGACGGCATTTACGCGATGAAGGAAACAACCCTGTATTCCGCATTTGTGCGTCTGGCGAAAAACGGGCTGATCGATTCCTATTCCGGAAGCGAAACCTTCGGGAAGCCGCGGACCTATTTCCGGATTACCGATGCAGGAAAAACCTATTACCGGGAGAAATGCAGCGAGTGGGAGCTGACAAAACAGCTGATCGACCGCTTCGCTCGGAGCCCGGAAATCAGTGAAGGAGTGAAGTCTGATGAATGAGGTTGAGGAATATGTCAGCCGGATGTTTTCCGGCCTGCCGCAGACGAAGGTGGTGCTCGAAATGAAGCGGAACATTCTTGAGGCAATGCAGGAGCATTACGAGGAACTGCTTTCGCAGGGGAAAAGCAAAAACGAGGCGCTGGGCTCGGTGATCTCGCAGTTCGGGAACATCGACGAGATCAAAAAAGAGCTTGGAATCGCGGACGAAGCGGAGGAGCGGCATTACGGGTTTCTGGAAACCTTTTTCGCCTATTTTGCCCCGGATGTGCTGTTCTGGCGGGCGCTGATCCACCGGAGCGCAGCGGAGCTCACCGTCTTCTTCGCATCCGTCGCGGCCTATCTCGCGCTCGGGTTTCTCCGGGGCCTGTGGCACCCGGGGTGGCTGATTCTCTGGGCGGGCGGGGGAATCGTTCTTCTGCTCAACCGGCGGAACCCCGCAAAAAGCGATTACGCCGCCGAGGTGCGGTCGCGCTACGGTTTTCTGGAGTCTCTGCTCGCGTATCTGGATGCGCCGGTCCTCTTCTGGCGGATTCTGATCCGCAGGAACGCGCCGGAAGCCGTCATCTTTTTCGCCGCGCTGGCCGTCCACCTCACGCTCGGGTTTGCCCTGAACCTGTGGCCGGTATGCTGGATCGTCTTCCCGGCGGCGGGTCTGGTCATTTTCGCGCGCGAGCGGCTGGAAGCCTCTCGTCAGAACGCGCAGTAACCGTTTAAAAGAGGTCTTTGTTTTGACAGAAACGCAGATTTTTATCATGCTTATCCTTGTCCTCTACATTCCCATCCACATTTCCGAGGAGGCGGCTGGAAATTTTCCCTCTTGGATGCGGAGGCATAAATGGACGCCGGATCAACTGTCCTACAGTCACTGGATGGCGGGCAACCTATTTCTATTCTACCCTCTGCTCCTGGCGGCATTCCTCCTCTATCTGCTCTGTGGAGTCCGTTTTTTCGGCGGCGGAATCCTGATCTGGGGAATCGTCAATTGTATGGAGCATCTGGCCTATACCGTGCACGACCGAAAAAAATCGCCAGGCCTGTTTACCGGCCTGCTGTTCGGCGCCGACTCCGCCGCAGGCTTTCTGAGTTTTTCTCGGCGGAGCGGCTTTGACGCCGAATTCCTGATTGCCTCGATCATCACCGGCATCGTTCTGTTCTCCGTTCCGATTCTGCTCAATATGGTTTTTCACGATCGCCTGAAGCTTCATTTTAATTCATAACACTTCGGTGGGCTTCCTGAAAACGAAATCTCCCTTTGCTTTTCCTGTTCCGTTCTGTTATAATTCGCGTGATGACAGAAAAGAATGGGGCGTGACAAAATGGAGCTTTCCTACGGCAATACCCTTTCGGCGGAGGACTTCAATGGTCTGCGGAACGCGGTGGGCTGGGCGCAGATTTCCCCGCGTCAGGCAGAAACCGGCCTTGCGCATACCAAATTTCTGGTGGCCGCAAGAGACGGGGACCGCGCCGTCGGGTGCGCGCGGATCGTCGGAGACGGCGGCTACGTCGCCTACATCTGCGACGTGATCGTGCATCCGGAGTTTCAGGGACACGGAATCGGAAAGGCTATGATCGGGCTGCTTCTCGAATTTATCCGGTCGAACCTTGCCGAAGGTGAGCAGGTAATGGTCCTCCTGATGGCCGCAAAGGGGCGCGAATCCTTTTACCGGCAGTTCGGGTTCCTCGACCGGCCAAGCGACGCCTGCGGCGCGGGCATGATGCAGTGGATTAAAAAATAGTTCTGTGCTGACACTCAATCATAAATTGTTTTTTACAAAATTGCTGCAAAGCTTTTCGGATTTTCGGAAGCTTTGCAGCTTTTTATTTCGAATCAGAATGATATAATGAATGTGATTTATTCTTTCAGAGAGCCCCGGCGCCGCCGCACTTGAAAATTCGGAAAGGCAGGAAGCGACAGGCAGATGACCAGAAGAAACTATATCGACAATCTCCGGTGGGCGGCAATTTTATTGCTGTTCCCGTTCCACACCGCGATGATTTACAACGACTACGGTGAAAATTTTTACATTCGCGGGCCGTCCCTCCCGGCGGTCACTTCAATTATTCTTGCAACCTATTCGTGGTTCATGCCGCTCCTGTTCGTTCTGGCGGGAATCAGCGCCGGTCTCGCGTTGGAAAAGCGCACGCCGAAGGAATTTGCAGCCGAGCGCTTCCGGAAGCTGCTTCTCCCGTTCGTTTCCGGCTTACTTCTTCTTATTCCGGTTCAGACCTACTTTGCCGAGCGGTTCCACAACGGATATACCGGCGGTTATTTTCAGCAGTACATCCTGTTTTTCACGAAGAAAACCGACCTCTCCGGCTATACCGGCGGGCTTACGCCGGGGCATTTATGGTTCCTTCTTTATCTGTTCGTCATCTCTCTCATCGCCCTGCCGATCATGTTTTGGTACCGAAAATCGGACCGCAAACTCAGCGTGGAAAGGCTGACTCTGCCGGTCCTTCTGCCGATGTTTTTGATCCCCTATCTCATGACGGGAATCGGGGATATCGGCGGAAAGAGTGTGGGCGAATATTTCACGCTTTTCCTGCTCGGCTTTTTCGTTCTGCGTTCGGAAAGCGTGATCGACCGGCTGGAAAAGAACCGGCGCGGCCTTCTTGCCGCCGGAATCCTCCTGACCGCGGTGGGAATGGGGTTCCATTACAATAACATTTTTACCCGCGGAATCATTGCCGACGCGTACCAGCGCCTGACCGGATGGGTCTGCATTCTGGCGCTGCTCAGCATGGCGAAACGTCATTTCGATTTCCGGAACAGGGCAATGGCGTACCTGACGAAGGGCTGCTTCCCGATCTATGTGATTCACCAGACCGCGCTGGTCGCCGTGGCCTACTGTGTATTCCAGGTTACTTCCGTCCCCGCCGCGCAGATTCCGCTGATTCTCCTTTTTACGGTGGCGCTCACCTTCGCCGCCTATGAGCTTTTCCGCAGGATCCCGCCGCTGCGGTTTTTGTTTGACATAAAAAAATAGGCGCAGACGCAAAGCGTCTTTTGCGCCTTCGGTGACTACGACTCCACCCAACAGGGTGCATGCCCTCGATCATCCGAGATAGAAAAAAGGCAGGGCAGTAAAATACTGTCCCGCCAAAAAAAATCCTTTAAATTAAAAACGCGGTTTCTTTTGGAATAACCTTTTCTTTGGAAAAAGAAAAGGTTATTCGCCGAAGGCGTCCTTGATCTTGTCGAAGAAGGACTTGCGCTTCTGGTAATTTTTATCCTCGCCGGAGTTTTCGAAGTCCTTTAAAATATCTTTCTGCTTCTGAGAAAGGTTCTTCGGCACCTCGACAGTAATGCGGACGTACTGGTCGCCGCGGCCGCGGCCGCCGAGCTTCGGGATGCCGAGGCTCTTAAGCTTGAATACGTCGCCCGGCTGAGTGCCCGCGTGCACCTGATAGCTGACGCGCCCGTCGATGGTAGGGACGGTCACTTCGGCGCCCAGAGCCGCCTGCGGGAAAGTAATGGGCATTTCGCACCAGACGTCGTTGCCCTTGCGCTCAAAGATGGGATGCGGCCGCACGCTCACAAAGACGTGCAGGTCTCCGCTTGGGCCTCCGTTTGTGCCGGTGTTTCCCTTGCCTGTAACATTGAGGACCTGCTCGTTGTCGATTCCCGCGGGGATGCTGATTTCAATTGCCTTCTGCTTGCGGGTGCGGCCGGAGCCGCCGCAGGCGGGGCAGGGGTTGTCGATCACGCGGCCGGATCCGCCGCAGCGGTCGCAGTTGCGCGAAGTCTGCACCACGCCGAACGGCGTGCGCTGGCTGACCCGAACCTGGCCCGAACCGTTGCATTGGGGACAGGTTTTCGCCGCTGCTCCGCCCTGCCCGCCCGTGCCGTGGCATTCCGGGCACTCGTCGATCTGCTCGTAATCGATGGTTTTCACACAGCCTTTTGCGGCTTCCTCAAAGCTTATGTTCACCGTCGATTCGCTGTCGCTGCCGCGGCGCGGAGTATTCGGGTTGGCGCGGCGCCCGCCGCCGAAGCCGCCGAACCCGCCGAAGCCGAACCCGTCAAACACGCTGTTGAATATATCGTCGATGTTGATGTTTCCCGTGAACGGGCTGCCGCCCGCGCCGCCGCCGAAGTTGGGGTCTACCCCCGCCTGCCCGAACTGATCATAGCGCGCGCGCTTATCCTTGTCGGAAAGCACCTCGTAGGCTTCGTTCAGCTCCTTGAACTTCGCTTCGGCTTCCTTGTCGCCCGGATGAAGATCCGGGTGATATTTTTTGGCGAGCTTGCGGTAGGTCTTCTTGATTTCATCTTCGGAGGCGTTTTTCGGGACGCCCATGACTTCGTAATAATCCCTTTTTTCAGCCAAACTGAATCACTCCTGAAATACGCGTTGAGGGCAGCCGAAGGGGCTGCCCCATACGCGGTTTATGTCAACGCCGCGCCGCCGCGGTGTTTTTTTGCTCCGCCGACGGCATTACGGGCGGTGTGCGGGGTTATTTCTTATCCTTGTCGTCCACATCGCGGTATTCGGCATCATATACGGTGTTGCCGTTCGCGTCCTGCGCCGGTCCCGCACCTGCCGCCGGTCCCTGCGGGCCAGGCTGGCCCTGCTGGGGCGCCGCGTTTTTATAAAGGTTCTCGCTGACGGCGTACATCGCCTTCTGCAGTTCGTCCGTCTTTGTTTTGATGTCCTCGAGGTTGTTGGCGGTAACGGCCGCACGGAGTGCAGCAACCTTTGAAGTCAGATCCGTCTTCGCGTCAGCCGGGATCTTGTCGCCGCTGTCGCTCAGGAGCTTCTCGACCGAGTAGCAGAGGTTTTCGGCTTCGTTCTTCTTGTCGACTTCCTCGCGGTGCTTCTTGTCCTCGGCCTCAAATTTTTCGGCGTCCTTGACTGCCTTGTCGATGTCGTCCTTGCTCATGTTGGAGCTGGAGGAAATCGTGATCTTCTGCTGCTTGCCGGTGCCGAGGTCCTTCGCGGAAACGTTCACGATGCCGTTGGCGTCGATGTCGAACGAAACCTCAATCTGAGGAATTCCGCGCGGAGCCGGGGCGATACCGTCCAGCTTGAAGAGGCCGAGCTGCTTGTTGTCGCGGGCGAATTCGCGCTCGCCCTGAAGGACGTTGACCTCAACCTGAGTCTGGCCGTCCGCCGCGGTGGAGAAAATCTGGCTCTTCTTCGTCGGGATGGTCGTGTTGCGCTCGATGATCTTGGTCATCACGCCGCCCATGGTCTCGACGCCCAGCGAAAGCGGGGTGACGTCCAGGAGCAGCAGACCTTCGACCTCGCCGCCCAGAACGCCGGCCTGCAGGGCCGCGCCGATGGCGACGCACTCATCCGGGTTAATGCCCTTGAAGGGCTCTTTGCCGGAAAGGCTCTTTACGGTATCCTGTACGGCCGGCATACGGGAGGAGCCGCCGACCATGAGGATCTTGCTGATGTCGCTGAAGGAAAGACCCGCGTCCGAGAGGGCCTGCTTTACCGGGCCGACGGTCTTCTGGACCAGATCCGCGGTCAGTTCGTCGAATTTCGCGCGGGTGAGGGTCATGTCAAGATGCTTCGGGCCGGTGGCGTCCGCCGTGATGAACGGCAGGTTGATTGCGCTGGAGGTCATGCCGGAAAGCTCGATCTTCGCTTTTTCAGCCGCTTCCTTTAACCGCTGCATCGCCATTTTGTCGCCGGAAAGGTCGATGCCGTTCGCCTTTTTGAACTCGCCGACCATCCAGTCCATGACGCGCTTGTCGAAGTCGTCGCCGCCGAGGCGGTTGTTGCCTGCCGTGGCAAGAACTTCCTGCACGCCGTCGCCCATTTCAATAATGGAAACGTCGAATGTACCGCCGCCGAGGTCGTAAACCATGATCTTCTGCTCGGCGTCTTTGTCGATGCCGTAGGAAAGCGCCGCTGCCGTCGGCTCGTTGATAATGCGCTTGACGTCGAGTCCGGCGATCTTGCCGGCATCCTTGGTCGCCTGACGCTGGGCGTCGGTGAAGTAAGCCGGAACGGTGATGACGGCGGAGTTGACTTTCTCGCCGAGGTACGCTTCCGCGTCCGCCTTAAGCTTCTGAAGGATCATCGCGGAAATTTCCTGCGGAGTGAAGCTCTTGTCGTCGATTTTTACTTTATAGTCGGAACCCATTTCGCGCTTGATGGAACTGACCGTGCGATCCGGATTCGTAATGGCCTGACGCTTCGCAACCTGACCGACCATACGCTCGCCGGTCTTTGAAAACGCCACAACGGACGGAGTCGTGCGCGCGCCCTCCGCATTGGGGATAACGACGGGCTTGCCGCCTTCAATTACGGCTACACAGGAGTTGGTGGTACCCAGATCAATACCAATCGTCTTTGACATATTTATTACCTCCACTTAAGTTCTTAATTATAATCTATACCTATGAATCTCTGCGCCCCGAAGGGCTGCCAGAGTTTCTTTCAGGAATGCACAGTGTCTTTTCGCGCCTACGGCGGACTTGACTTCAGCTTCCGGGAGTTTTGAATGACTCTCCCGCCGGACAAAGCCCAACATTTTCACCGTGCTGACTGGCGGGGCCATGACAGCGGCGTCGCGCCGCCGGGGATTTGCGTGCAGGCTCAGCCTGCTAATTTGCAACTTGGACCATCGCGTGGCGGACAACCTTACCGCCGATCGTATATCCCTTCTGGAAGACCTTTGCAATGGTATTTTCGCCTGCGTTTTCGTCTTCCACATGGG
The DNA here is from genome assembly GCA_023460155.1 of Bacillota bacterium. Classification (GTDB taxonomy): domain Bacteria; phylum Bacillota; class Clostridia; order Oscillospirales; family Acutalibacteraceae; genus Caproicibacter. The sequence continues at coordinate 10,272 of JAEWRF010000228.1, forward strand.
CAACCGCGTTGTGCAGGGCCGGGTCGAAGGGTTCTCCTTCTTTTCCCATTTCTTCCACGCCGAGCTTTTCCAGTGCGGCGGTAAGCTGCTTCTGCACCATTTCGACGCCCTTGCGGAGATTCTCCGCGGAGCATTCCTGCTGCTCCAGCGCCCGGCCGAGGTTGTCAGCCACCGGCAGGAACTCCAGCACGGCCGCCGCCGTGGCGTCGGCGTAAATGGAGCTTTTCTCCTTTGCGGTGCGTTTGCGGAAGTTATCGTATTCCGCCGCCGTGCGAAGAAGAAGATCCTTTTGCTTGTTCAGTTCCTCCTGCGTTTCGGCGAGCTGTTTGCGGGCTTCCTCCAGTTCTTTTCCCGAATCTTTCGGCGCCTCCTGCGGCTGCTCCGCTTTTTCCGGTTCCGCCGGGGTCCCTGCCTGCGTTTCCGCGCGTGCCGCGGATTCTTCGGGCTTCTTCCCCTTGTCTTTTTTCTCCAAAACTGGTGCCCCTTTCTTTAGTCCATATCCAGCAGTTCCGTAAGCATTCTTCCCACGGAGCCGGAAAGGTATTCGATATTGGAAATGACACGGCTGTAGTTCATTCGCATCGGGCCGATGATCGCAATGGCACCGGCATCATGCCCGCCCACGGCGTATTTCGAAACCACGACGCTGGAATCGCTCAGCTCGGGACGCTTGCTTTCCTGCCCGATCAGCACCCGGGTGTTCCCTTCCTGCTGTGAAAGGAGCCTCGAAAGCTCCATCGGCCGGGAAAGAAAATCCAGAATTCGCTTTACGCCCGTCTGCCCGATCTCCGGGTAAAACAGCAGGTTCACCTGCCCGTCGAGGCAGATGTCCGAATGCATGGAATCCTGCGCAACGTCGGCGACCGCCATCAGCGCGGAACTCATCATCATGGCCATATCCCCGAGCGAAGCCGCCAGCGACTGAATGTAGCCCGGCGTAACCGACGCAACCGGAAGACCGACCAGCTTTTCGTTCAGCATGCGGAAAAAAATGCGCAGAATTTCGGGCGACAGATCAAAATCGCAGTGAAAAACACGGCTTTTCATCGTGCCTGCCGAAGTCATCAGAATGACCATCGCCGTGCGGCGGCTGGTCTGCACCAGCTGCACCGCCCGAATATCCGCCGATTCGCTGCTCGGAGTGGTGGAAACCGCCGCAAACTTCGTCATGGAGGCCAACACCTTCGCGACCCCGTCCAGCAGTTTCTCCGGATCGTAGGCGCTCGGCAGAATCATGCTGTCAAGCACACGCTTTTCTTCCCCGGAAATCGGCTGCCTGCGCATGAGCGTGTCGATGTACAGGCGATACCCCCGCTGCGTCGGCACCCGCCCCGCCGAGGTATGCGGCTGCTCCAGCAGCCCCAGCTCGCTCAGCTCGCTCAGCTCGTTGCGCACGGTGGCGGAGGAAACGTTGAAATCGAGCGCGTCACAGACGGATTTCGACCCGACCGGCTCGCCCGCGGCAATATAGATTTCCACCACCGCAGCAAGGATCTTCTGCTTTCTCAGGCTCAGTTCCATCGTTTCCCCTCCTTTCGTTTTCGGGTTGTTAGCACTCTGTTTGTTAGAGTGCTAACTCTATGTATTAGACTACCATTAGTTTGCCCGAATGTCAATATGTTAATTGTAAACTAATTATGAAATCGGCAGGCTGAGCCTGCTTTCAAAAGCCCGCCGTTTCGCAATTTTTGAAAGCGCAGCCTTTCTCCGGCGGGACAGTATTTACAAATACCTATCTATATTTTTCAATGCGAAGCCCGTATCAACAATCGGCATTTCTTAAAACTGTCCCGGCAAACCAAACTCAAAACATTCTCCGTGCTGAATGCCGGGCCCTTGCATGCAGGCTCAGCCTGCAAATAAGATTTCCGCTGTCAGCGCGTCGGAAACAAGAAATCCTTTGGGGGTAAAATGAAACCCCTCGGGCGTGCAGACCGTCAGTCCCGCGGATTCATATTTCCGCGCGGCGCGCATAATCCGTTCCGGAACGGGCTGCCCGAACCGCGCAAGGCATACCTCGTCCGTCAGCCCTTCGGTCAGGCGCATTTTCAGCATGGCAAATTCCTCAAAGGAACCGCCTTCACCGTCCTGCTCCGGCCCCTCGCCGCGCAGGAACGCGCCGATGCTACGGCCGTAGTGGAACCGCTTTCCATTCATAAAGGAATGCGCGGCGGGGCCAAGGCCCCAGTATTCCTCACAGCGCCAGTATTTCAGGTTATGCCGGCTTTCAAAGCCCGGCTCCGCGAAATTGGAGATTTCATACTGTTTCAGGCCGTGCCGCCCCAGCTCTTCGCACGCGAGCAGATACAGATTCGCCGCCGCGTCCTCGTCCGGAAGCGCGAGCTCCGCCCGGTTTTTATAGTAGGCCGTCCCCGGCTCGAGCTTTAACAGATAGGCCGAAACGTGGCGTACGCCCAGACCGGCGCAGAACTCCACGGACCGGCGCAGGCTCTGCTCCGTCTGGCCCTCGATGGCCAGCATCAGGTCCAGCGTAATATTTTGGAATCCCGCCTTCTGCGCGCTTTCGACGGCTTTCGCCGCCTGCGACGCGGAGTGCTTCCGCCCCAGTTCCTTCAGCTCTCCATCGTTCGCCGACTGAAGCCCGAATGAAAGCCGGTTGATTCCTGCCGCGCGGATTCCATGGAAAAAGTCATCATCGACCCCCTCCGGGTTCGCCTCCGCGGTGATCTCGGCGTTTTCCAGCCCGTATTTTCTTCTCGCCGCCTCCGTGATGCGGCAAAGGCGCTCCGCACCGAGCAGGCTCGGCGTTCCGCCGCCGAAGTACAGCGTATCGGCGGCTGTGATCTGCTCCGGATTGGAATTCAACAATTCTATAATACTTTTTGTATATTCGTCCATCCGTTCTTCCGAAGCACGGACGGAATAAAAGTCGCAGTAAGGGCATTTGCCGTCGCAAAAAGGAATATGGATATATAAGCCCCGTCGTTCGGTATGACAGAAAGCAGAGGCGTTGTTTGACGGGAGAGTTTTGGAATCCTGCGGACTTAACAAATCGCTCATTCCATCTCTCCTATTCTCCGGGCAGTCTTGATTTTCTATTTTACATAAGCCCAAGGGCCCAGTGAGTTTAAGTCATATTTTCTTCTTGTTTTCAGTTTGTCCTCATGCCGGACGGGGCAGGCTGAGCCTGCATGCAATTTTTATTTAAACTGGCTTAGTGGATTCCGAAGGTGAATGCATGACTTCTTCTTACGGCTGTCCGCAGTCATGGTCTGCCGTAGGCGAGTTAGACGCTTTGCGTCCGACCCACCGACGGGAGGGTTATCTAAGCGCGCCCCCCTTGTATTCCCCCGGCACTCCCCATCTGCCAAGGCAATGTTCTAAAGCGCAGAGGTTTTCATTGACGTTTCCGGTCTGTTTCCTTCGCGCCATTCATGTGGCATTTCTAAAAACCATCCCGGGCAAAGCGTTAACCTGCAAATATCAGCAGCTCGTCAGATCGGTAGGTTTTTCCAACACTCCGGCCTAACCACACCCACAATTTTCGCCGTGGAAAACGGCCGGGCTTGGCAACGGCGACACGCCGTTATTCGTCGAGCTTGAGGACGCTCATGAACGCCTCCTGCGGCACCTCCACCGTGCCGAGCTGGCGCATGCGCTTTTTGCCTTCCTTCTGCTTTTCGAGCAGCTTCTTCTTGCGGGAGATGTCGCCGCCGTAGCACTTGGCAAGAACGTCCTTGCGCAGAGCCTTCACGGTTTCGCGCGCAATGATCCGTCCTCCGATGCACGCCTGAATCGGAACCTCGAACAGCTGGCGCGGGATTTTGTCCCTCAGCTTTTCCACCATTTTCCGGGCGCGGGCGTAAGCCTTTTCCGAGTGGATGATGAAAGAAAGCGCGTCCACCGTCTCGCCGTTGAGCATGATGTCCAGCTTGACGAGGTCGCTCTTCTGGTATCCCTTGATCTCGTAGTCGAACGAGGCGTAGCCGCGGGTGCGGCTCTTCAGAGCATCGAAAAAGTCGTAGATGATTTCGTTGAGGGGAAGCTCATAATGAATGTCGACGCGGTCGGCGTCGATGTAGCTCATATCGATGAAAACGCCGCGGCGCTCCTGGCAGAGGTCCATAATGTTACCCACGTATTCTTTCGGCGTGTAAATATGTGCGTTTGTGATCGGTTCATCCGCCTCCGCGATCAGGGAGGGATCGGGGTAATTGGTCGGGTTGTCGATCATCGCGGTCTCGCCAGATGTCATTTTGATCTGGTAGATAACGCTCGGCGCGGTGGTAATGAGGTCGAGATTATACTCGCGCTCCAGCCGCTCCTGAACAATCTCCATGTGCAGGAGTCCCAAAAACCCGCACCGGAAGCCGAACCCCAGCGCCGCCGAGGTTTCCGGCTCAAAGGAGAGCGCCGCGTCGTTGAGCTGCAGCTTTTCCAGCGCGTCGCGCAGATCGGGGTACTTCGCGCCGTCCGCGGGATAAATACCGCAGAACACCATCGGCTGAACCGGGTGGTAGCCGGGCAGCGGCTCCTTCGCCGGGCGTGCGGCAAGGGTGACGGTGTCGCCCACGCGCGCTTCGCGCACTGCCTTGATGGAGGCGGAAATCACGCCGACCTCCCCAGCCCGCAGGCAGTCGGAAGCCTCAAAGCTGGTGGCGCGCATATAGCCGCACTCCACCACCGTGAATTCGCTGCCGACCGACATCATGCGGATGACGTCGCCGGGCTTTACCTGCCCGTCCATGATGCGGACATGGACGACCACGCCTTTATAGGAATCATAATAGGAATCGAAAATCAGTGCGCGCAGCGGCGCGTTCTCATCGCCCTTCGGCGGCGGAACGAGCTTTACCACCTGCTCCATAACCGCGCCGATGTTGATGCCCATCTTCGCGGAAACCGCGGGGGCTTCGTCGGCGGGAATGCCGATGACGTCCTCAATCTCTTTGCGCACCTTTTCGGGGTCCGCGCTCGGCAGGTCGATCTTGTTGATGACGGGCACGATCTCCAGCCCCGCGTCCACGGCAAGGTAGGTGTTCGCCAGCGTCTGAGCCTCGATGCCCTGGGAGGCATCCACCACCAGCACGGCGCCCTCGCAGGCGGCGAGGGAGCGGGATACCTCGTAGTTAAAGTCCACGTGGCCGGGAGTATCGATCAGGTTGAAAACATAATCCTGCCCGTCGGAGGCATTGTACACCAGCGTGACAGCGTGCGCCTTGATGGTGATGCCGCGCTCGCGCTCCAGATCCATATCGTCCAGGATCTGGTCCTCCATATCCCGCAGCGAAACGGACTTCGTCTGCTCCAGGATCCGGTCGGCCAGCGTGCTTTTCCCGTGGTCAATGTGTGCGATAATGCAGAAATTCCGAATTCTGTCGCGTGGGACGGCCAAAAAAATCCACCTTTCTTTCAAAAAGGAGGCGGCCCGAAAGTGCGGAGCCGTTCGGCGGAAAACCCGCCTGCGGCCCGCGTTCCGGGACAGCCTCCGATGTTACTCTCAGTAGCGGTTGATATTCCGGTAATACCGGTCGTTGAGGAGGTGCTTGCCGCTTGACCGTTTCGATCTGCGGTAGCGTTTGCGGCCCATGCCCCGCGGCGGACGCCGGTTCGTGAGCACCACGACGAGAACCACCAGCACGCCGAGCGCGATGCAGGTCCAGGAAATGATGCCGATCCACTTGTTGTTCTGGGCGGAGTCGGGGTTGGAAGCGGCGGAGCTGAGCGGATCCACCTCCGAAACGCTGCCGACGCTCGGCAGGGAAATCGAGCTGGAGGAGGATTCTTCACTGGAAAGGCCCCCTGCAGCGTCGCTGGAAGCCTCACTGGAAACCTCCGAAGAGGACTGCGCTTTTACCTGCTTGCTGGAAGCCGCCGAAGATGACGGCTTGGACGACGGCACCGAGGCCGCGGAGGAAGAGGGCTTTGCGCTTGAGGACGGGGGCACGCCCGGAATTGCGGACGTGTCAGGCTCGCTCGTCTGCGGGGATGAACTCCCTGCCGGAGAGGTCGCCGCTCCGAGAACAAATACACTCAGGGAACTGGTAAAAATCAAAATAACCAATATCATAAAAATGGACAGCACTTTTCTGAGTCTGCTCATTTACAATCCTCCATCGGGCCCGCGGATGCGTGCATTTTCACACTGTTTTCCAAGAATATAAAGTTATTATAGCATATTTCCGTGTCAATGCAAGACAAGTTCAAATTTTTGCCCGTGATCTCGTAAATCAGGGTCTTTCCGTCGCCGAAGCCGACCCGGCGGCTCTCGGAATCGACCGCAAGCAGCCCGAAGACCAGGCCGAGCACGCACAGCGTGCCGAAAAAGGCACCCAGGAAGATCCTCAGGTCGCGGTTGTGTCCCATTCCTTCTTTTCACATCCCCCTCCGGTCTCCCTCCTTGGGAGCCGGATTTATGTAAGCCCGTTCAGCACGGCGGCCAGCGCTTTCCCGAACAGTTCGCCGGAGTACTTTGCCTCGTCGAGCGTGTTGGCGTCCGTGCCGAATTCCACCAGCAGGGAGCCCCGCGTCAGATTCTCGTTGTAGCGGTCCGGGCAGAAGTCGATCGGGCGGGCCAGATCGGCGTAAAGGTCGCAGAGCGATTTCTGGGCGCGCACGGCCAGCCGAAAATTGTATTCCCAGTCCGGGTAGCCGAGGTCACCCGTGTCGTCGCAGCCGGCGACGATCATGATCTGCGCGGCCTTTTGCCCGTTGACCACGGCGGTCGGCTTCAGGCGGGTTCCGTCGTCGCGGCTCATGGCGTCGCGGTGGATGTCCAGCGTCACCTGAATGGACGGATATTTTTTGAGGTCGTTCGTCACCGTCGTGCAGGAGCGGTCGTAGGAGCCGTTGTAGGCCGGGTAATCGTGGTAGGTGGTGTCGTGCACCACGCCGATGCCAGCGTTCGAAAGCTGCTTCGCGATTTCGTCCCCCACCGCGCAGACGCTCAAGGATTTGTCGGTCGAGCGCGTCACGCCCTGAAATGCCTCCGTTGTGTGCGTATGATAGATCAACACCTGCGGCCCGGCGTTCTTTTTGATTTTTACGGCGGGCTGCTTCTGGAGTTCCTGCCCGATATCCACGGCGTGGTGCTTGTTCGAATTCTTCACCCAGAGGTTTTCATACTGCGAACCGCCGGAGTTGATGCACATCTCCAGAATTTTGCCCGGCAGCATGGAGGAACCTGGCTCGGATACCGCCGCGGAGGAGGAGCTTTCCGATACCGCCGAAGAAGAGCCCGGGTTCCCCGGGTAAACGGTAACGGTTCCCGAGGAGACCGGAGAGGAGGAAGCCCCGGAGGAAACGGGTGGCCGCTCCGTCTGGGGGGAGGAATCCGGCGCTTCTTCGCTGAAAAAGCCGTCCGCCGCTCCGGCCGGCAGAATAAAGCCCGCCGCGGTGACGGCCGCGAGCTGCCCCGCCTGCTCCGGCAGGCGCATACCGACGCATGTTACCGCAACTGCAGCGAGAATTCCGGACAGGACCCCGGCCGCTCTTTCCTTTGCCTTTTTCATACGTTTCCCCCGACGGCGAACTTTATTCCGGATTTTTCCGGACCGGCCTATCGCTCATACTTATGCCGCAGGGAAAATTTTTATTCAACCAGCGTGACGCTGGACCCAGAGGCCCGCCGTTTCGTCATGAGTAGGAATGCGCCCTCATCCGGCGGGACAGTAAAAACAAATACCTGCCGGATACTTAGGCTCGCCGTGTTGCACGCGACGAAACACACCTGTTTTGAGAGAACAGTCTAAAAATGCCGGCGGATTTTGCCAAACCCGGCCCGCGTTTTTCCCTGTCTGTTCGGCGGGCCACTACCCGAGGAGGCACGTCTCCTCAAGTCAGCTCTTCGAACTCCCCGATGCTCAGGCTCGGGTTCAAAGCACGGTTGATGCCCATGCTGAGCAGATGCGCGCCGCGCTGGATGATGAGGTCAATTTCGCGCGGCGTGACCATCATGGAAGCTCCGCGCGGGGAAACGGCATCGGCGGGGGCATCCTCCCCCAGCAGGTCGGCGGCAAGGGTCGAGGCGTCAACGACGGTGGGGATTCCCATGCCGATGACGGGCACGCCGAGCGTGGCCGAGTCGATGCGCGGCCGCGCGTTGCCTACGCCCGCGCCGGGCGAGATGCCGCCTGAGCAGAGCTGCACCGTGCAGCCGAGACGCGAGGGACTGCGGGCCGCGAGCGCGTCCACGGCGATGACCGCGGCGGGCTTCACCTCGCTGACCACGCCCTTTAAAACCTCGAACGCCTCGATTCCCGTGCAGCCAAGCACGCCAGGGCTGACCACCGCGACCGGACGCAGCCCCTCCAGCCCGGTCACGCGGGCGATTTCCCCCTGAATGTGGCGCGTGGCGAGAATCTTCTCCGCGCAGAGCGGCCCGAGCGCGTCCGGGGTGACGGCCCGGTTGCCGAGACCGGCCGCGAGCACCTGCCCCTCCTCCGGGAGCAGGTCGGCGAGCTGTTCGGCAACAAGGCGCAGCAGCGTGTTGTTTTCGTCGATATGGTCGGATATTGCCGGCACCTCCAGGGTAATATAGACGTTGCCGCCGTCTTCGATGCGCGTGACGACGCAGCCGTCCTCCTCGCGCCTCTGCTGTTTTGCGGGCTCTGTGTTTTCGAGCGCCAGATCTGTGCGGAAATTCAATGGAATCGGCTCCTCTCTTTTTATGGCGATTGTGGGATTCGGCCGCGGTCCGTTCTGGCCGCGGGGCCTTCCAGAAAAATTAGCTTGCTTTTTTTCGCAGGGAATGATATGATAAATCGTAAAGCTCTCTAAAGGAGGTGGAAAGATGCCCAACATTAAATCGGCTAAAAAACGCGTCAAGGTGATCGCCGTAAAGACCCTGATCAACAAATCCGCTTCCGCGGAGCTGAAAACGGAAATCAAGAAGGCGGGCAGCGCTCTTGAAACTGCCGGTGCCGACAACGCCGAGATTCTGAAAGCGGCGGTAAAGAAGATCGATCAGGCCGCGGCAAAGGGAATTCTGCACAAGAATACCGCAGCCCGGAAAAAGTCCGCTCTCGCGCACAAGTTCAACGCAGCGGCAAAAGCCTGAAAAAAGCCGGGAAAGCAGAGCTGACGCCCTGCTTTTTTTCTACCCATGCACCGGCGCCCCGGAAATTCCCGGCAGACGTTGACATTTGGGCGGCTTTTGATTATTATAGAATTGAAAAGCGAGAAACACACCGATACAACATGGAAAACGGAGGTGCTCAATTTGAAGAAATCCGGAAGTCTGAACCTGTTGTTTACGATATTGTCCGCATTGGCCGCGATGGCTGCTGTGGCGGTTGCCGTTGCCCTTTTCTTTGAACGGAAGAAAAAGGACGACGAGGAACTTGAGCATTATCTCGATTGTTCCATTCAGTAATCCCTTCGCAGAAACAACCGGAAAACCGGAATCGACGCGGACAGGTGTTTTTACGCCTGCCCGCGTTTCTTTCGCCGCCGGGCCACCCGGTCCCGCAGGCTGCGGTAAAGCAGTCTTGCCACCTGCCACAGAAGGCTGATCAGCCAGTTTCCGCTGATAATGCGGAAAGCCATCCACGCGAGGCCCGCGTAACGGGACCCCGTGCGGGCGTAGCGGTAGATCGGGCTACGTCTTATCGCCTGATTTTGAAAACAAAGCGGCCAGATAGCCGAAGAACACCGCCGCCGCGATTCCGGCAGCCCCCGCCGCAACGCCGCCGGAGAAGACCCCGATGATCCCCTTCTCCCGCACCGCCTCCAGCGTGCCTTTCGCCATAAGATAGCCGAACCCCGTCAGCGGAACCGTCGCCCCGCACCCCGCAAAGTCGACCAGCGGGCCGTAGATTCCCACCGCGCCGAGCACAACCCCGGCCGTCACGAACGACACGAGAATCCGGGCCGGCGTAAGCTTCGTGAAATCAATGAGCAGCTGGCCCACGGCGCAGAGCGCCCCGCCGACCAGAAACGACCATACATACTGCAACATTCGTCACCTCGGCTTTTAGTTTCGCCCGGCGCCGTTTTCTCTATACATTCGAATTTTCCAGAACAAACACAATTTTGGAATCGGGCTCGGCCCGCCCGGTGTTTTTTTAAAAGGATCGTGATCGCAATGAATCCGAAAACTATTTTTTTCGACATCGACGGTACTCTTCTCGGCACCCGGGACGGGAAGCGCTTCCAGATCCCGCCGAGCGCACTGGAGGCGCTTGATGCGCTGAAAAAGAACGGCCACCGTGTCGTCGTCTGCTCCGGGAGGCAGGAGGCCTTCATCCGCCGGTTTTTTCCCGGAATGTTCGACAGCTTCGTCGCCCTGAACGGAGCACACATCGTCTTTGAGGGAAACACCGTTCTGGACCGCCCTCTGTCCGGCGAACGGGTGAAGACCCTGATGCATCATTTCGACGCCTACGGCTGTACGTACGTCTTCATCGGCAAGCACAACGGCTGGGCGCGCCGCTTCCCGGAAAAATACCTCGGGAAGATGGACGCCGTCTACGGGCTCCCCGATTTTCTCATTACGGAATGGGAACCGGAGGAGGTAGACGCCAGCATGATGGACTTCGTGTTCGAAACCGACGCCGACTATGAAAAATGTGCGGAAGCCTTTACGGATTCCATGGTGCTGAACCGTCACCCGGGCGCCCTGACTAACGACCTGAGCTTCCGCGACTGGGACAAGGCCAAAGGGATTGCGGAGTTCCTCGCCTATTCCGGTATCCGGAAGGAGGATACCGTCGCCTTCGGTGACGGCTACAACGACATCGCCATGATGGGCGCCGTCGGCCTCCCCGTTGCGATGGGCAACGCCGTGGAAGAGGTAAAAAAAACCGCCGCGTACGTCACGGCGGCGATTTTCGAGGATGGAATTTCCAAAGGACTTCGGCACCTGGGGCTGATCTGAATGGCAGGTAAATTATGTCAAGAAAAAAACCATTGTGAAGTGTAAATAAACGCAGTATAATGAATTTGTAAGGCACAGAAAAATGCAAAGCAGGCAGGCGGTATTGGAAGTACCGTCTGCCCTGCATACGGAGACTAGCCCTCCATACGCAGCGGGAAACCCGCGCATCGCAGATTCATTATACTTCTCCGTTCTCTTTTTGTACAGAGAAGATAGGAGAGTTTCGCTGTGCATTCCAAACGCCTGTGTATGGGTTCCGATCCGTACAGGCGTTTTTTTGTCGCCTTGCGGAGGATGCCGCGGGGCCGCCCGTAAGGGCGGGGCCCTGCGCGCCGAATCCGACAGGCTGCGGGCCCGGCGCCGGTTTTTTCGTTTTGGAAGGCAATGACGTTTTGTGAAAAGAAGTGTCGTTTTTTAAAGATCACCGGTCGCTTACGGCAACGCGCAAGAAAAGGGACAGGAAGGGAGAACCCTTCCTGTCCCTTTTCTGTTTTCCGGCGCGGGGGAAACCGTATTATTGCAATTGGGAATCATCGTGCTATAATAAAAATCAGACCATCGGGAAAACTCCGGGTCGATAAGGAGAATATAAAAATGAAAAAATGCCTCATCATTTATTATTCCTACCATCACGGCAACACGAAAAAGGTGGCCGAGGCCATGGCAGAGGCCTGCGGGGCGGAGCTCTGCCCGATGGAAGAAGCCGGCGGAAAAAATCTGGACGGCTATGAAATCATCGGGCTCGGCGCGGGAATTGACCGCGGCAGGCACTACGCTCCGCTGTTTGACGCTGCCGAAAAGCTGAATTTCAAGGGCAGGAGCGTGTTCGTCTTTTCCACCAGCGGGACGGGGAATAAAAGCTACAACGACGCCCTGATTCAAAAGCTGAAGGAAGCGGGCGCGGCCGTCGCGGGAAACTTTACGTGCCGCGGATACGACACCCAGGTTCTCAGGCTGATCGGCGGAATCGCGAAGGGCCATCCGGACGCCCGGGAACTCGAAGCCGCGAAAGCGTTTGCCAAAAGCATGGTGAAAGACAGCTGAACAAAAAGAGGAGCAGACAGCGTGTCTGCTCCTTGTTTTATTGCTTTGCTCTCAGGCTCAGTCTGCCACAATGGGCATATCGCCGGGCTCGTGGGAAGCGCCCTTGAAATAGATATCGTACCATACAAGAAAGATGAAGGCCGTCCAGATCTGGCGGCTGTAATCGCATTTTCCGGCAAAATGCGTGTTCAGGTACCGGAGCAGCTCGTCCGTGTTGAAAAATTCCTCCGCTGTTTTGGAGGTAAAGGCCTGCTTTACAATATTATAGTATTTTTCCTCGCGCAGCCATACGCGGATCGGCACCGGGAAACCGAGCTTTTTCTTCTGGGCGGTTGCCTCCGGCAGATGCCGGGCCGCAGCCTTGCGCATGGTATATTTGGTGTTCTGTTTGTTGACTTTCAGGTTTTTCGGGATGCGGGAGGCAACCTCAAACACTTTTTTGTCGAGGAACGGCACGCGGAGCTCCAGCGAATTCGCCATGCTCATGCGGTCGGCCTTTAGCAGGATATCGCCCACCATCCAGACGTTGATGTCAAGGTACTGCATCTTGGTAACATCGTCCTGATCCTGCACGCGGTCGAAATAGGGCTTGGTGATCTCCTGCGGCATGCTCACGGGGATGTCGCTTTTGAGCAGACGGCGTTTTTCCTCCAGCGTAAACATGCTGCAGTTGCCGATGAAATGCCCCTCGATGGGCAGAGCGGCGCGGATGAGGAAGTTCTTGCCCTTAAACGAGAACGGAATCTTTTTCGCCACTGCCGCAAAGAAGCGGCGGAGCCAGAGCGGAAGCTTCTGGTACCCGGCGAGATCGTCCGGTTCGTGGTAAATATTGTAGCCGCCGAACAGCTCGTCGCTGCCCTCGCCGGAGAGCACAACTTTCACATAGTCGCGCGCGATTTTGGAAACGAAATAGAGTGCGATGCAGGAGGCGTCCGCCAGAGGCTGATCCATGTGGTACATCACCTTGCGGATGTTTCCCCAGTATTCGTCGGGCGAAATGGTTTTGTAATGGTGCTCGAGGCCGATCTTTTCCGAAAGTTCCTTCGCGTAGCCGATCTCGTTGTAGTGCTCGTCCTCGCCGAAGCCGACGGTGAAGGTTTTCTGCCCCTCGAAGAAGGTGGAAACATAGCTCGAATCCACGCCGCTCGACAGGAAGCACCCGACCTCGACGTCGCTGATCTTGTGCGCCTCCACGGAATCCGCGAAGACCTTCTCGATCTGGGAGACCGCCTCGTCCTCCGTCATGTTCTCGTCCGGGTCGAATTTCGGTTCCCAGTAGCGGTGCGTCTCCACCTGGCCGTCGCGGTACCAGAGGTAATGCGCGGGCATCAGGCAGAAGACGTTCTCAAAAAACGTCTCGGGCGGCACCATATATTCAAAGGAAATGTAGTTGCTTAGCGCATTCCGGTTCAGTTTCTTTTCAAAACCGGGGAATTCGAGGATGCTCTTGATTTCGCTGGCATAGACGAAGTTATCGCCCACCTGCGTGTAGTGCATCGGCTTGATTCCGAAGAAATCGCGGGCGATGAACAGGCTTTTGTCGTTTTTATTCCAGATGGCGAACGCGAACATGCCGCGCAGCTTGTTGAGCAGCTCTTCATGCCACTCCTCAAAGCCGTGAACCAGCACCTCGCTGTCGGTCTGGGTGGTAAACGTGTGCCCTTTCGCGATCAGGATCTCGCGGAGCTGCTGGTAATTGTAGATTTCGCCGTTGAACATCAGCACCAGAGAACGGTCTTCGTTATAGATCGGCTGGTCGCCTGCGTTCAGGTCGATGATGCTCAGGCGCCGGAAGCCCATTGAGATGTTCCCATCCGAAAAAACGCCGTTGGAATCCGGCCCCCGGTGGGTGATCACATCCGTCATGTTTTTGATGACCGCGTCGCGGTCAATCACTTCCCCCGTAAAGCCACACAATCCGCACATTGCAATACCCTTCCTTACTTTAACACAGGCCGCCGATAAATCCGCCGGCAAAACGCCCGGCAGGCCTTCGGCGGCCGCACCTCAATCCAGAACTAAAAATAGTGTGCTCCCCACACCGGGCTTGTTTATTCGGCTTCGCCGCGGTATTCTTCCAGAATTTTCCCCGCCGTTACGGAATCCACCGGCAGGAATCCGCTTCCCGCGGAAATTCCCGCATTTTTTACGATCTCAAGGGATTTGCGGTACGCGTCCATCCGCGTGCTTCTGCCGACGGGCTCGTCCGCCCCTTCCGGAAAAAAGGAAAAAGTGATCTTGTTTTCCGCTTCGTCGCAAAAGCAGAAATAGCCGTTCGACGCCTTTTTGCCGTATTTCTGTTCCAGGACCCCAGAGAGCGCGAGCTTTACCAGCTCCACCGCGGCATCGTCGAGCCCCGCCTCAAAAATCAGCACTTTTTCCTTCAGGCCCGCCAGCGTGGAAACCATCCGCTTTTTCACCCCGGAAAGCTGAGGAAACTTCTCCTCGGCGTCCGCCGTTTCTGATTTTCCGCAGCCGTTCGGCTCCACGTAAACCATGAACCGCCGCTCGGGGTCGTGATACAGGCACGGATACATCAGCTGGGCCGTGTAGCCGCACTGAGGGCACTTCCAGTCGAACAGGGTTTCGTCAAGCACGCGTTCCCGAAGCTCGGGGTTGTCCCGCGCGCTGATTGCCGGCCACATGCCGGTTTTCACCGCCGCGCCGCAGTGCGGACATCCCACTTCCTTGCTAATTTGCGTCGACATTCGCTCTTCTCCTTATTCTCTGCGTGTTCGTTCATTATATCACAAGAACATAAAAAAAGGAATAGATGAAATACTACTGTTATGAAACGCGGATTTGCGGTATAATATTGGAAAAGCAAGGCCGCAGTGAGCGGCAGGGAGGCAGCATTATGGGTTTTTTAAAAAACGTTACCGATTCGATGGGCCGCGCGGCAGGCTTCGTGGTAGAACAGAACCACAGGGCGGCTTTGGCCAACCGTCTCAAAATCGTCATCCGCAATGAAAAAGAGGTTCAGGCCCGTGCTTATATCGAGCTCGGAAAATACTACTACCAGAATCTCCGCGACCCCGAAAACCCCCAGGCTGAACGGCTCTGCACCGCCGTTGAAAACTCCGGCAGCCGCCTGAAGCGCGCGTTTGAAAAGCTGGATGAGCTGGTCGCCCCCGCGGGCTTCCCGGGCGAAGCGGACGGGGAAGCCGACGTGTACGATCCCGAAGCCGCCGACGCGGCGGGACCCGACTCCTTCCTGACCTCGGCCGAGCCGGACGAACCCTCGAAGGAGGAGGACGACGAGTTTTTTCGCCCCTTCTCCGAAGCGAAGGACAAGAACGGCTGCTGCTGCCCCCCGGACGAGGAAGCTGCGGACGACGGAATCCACGAGGTCCCATGAGCAAAGGAAAGGTTCTTCTCGGCATGAGCGGCGGCGTGGACAGTTCCGTCGCCGCTCTTCTTTTGCTGCGGCAGGGGTACGACGTTACGGGCGTGACGCTTCGCCTGCGCCCGGACGAATTCTCCGGGCGCATTTCGGGCGGCTGCTGCTCGTTAAGCGACATCGAGGACGCCCGGCGCGTCTGCTACAAACTCGGCATCGACCATCTCGTGCTCAACTTCATCGACCTCTTCGAGCGGGACGTGATCGCCGACTTTGCCGCGCAGTATGCCACGGGCCTCACCCCGAACCCCTGCATCGCCTGCAACCGGCACATCAAATTCGGCGCCATGCTGCGGCGCGCGGAGCTGCTCGGCTTCGATTTCATCGCAACCGGGCATTACGCGCTGATTGAGCAAAGCCCCGCGGGGCGGTATCTCCTCAAAAAATCGCCCGCGGCCAAGGACCAGAGCTATGTTCTCTACATGCTCACGCAGGAGCAGCTTGCGCACACCCTGCTGCCGGTCGGGAGCTATTCGAAACCGGAGATCCGCGCCCTCGCGGAGGAAGCGGGGCTGACGGTGGCCAAAAAGCCGGACAGCCAGGAAATCTGCTTCGTGGAGGACGACGACTACGCCGGGTTCCTGGAGCGCTACACGGGCAAGAAAGCCCCGCCGGGCGATTTTCTCGACACGGCGGGACAGGTGCTCGGGAAGCACCGGGGCATCACGCATTACACGGTCGGTCAGCGCAAGGGCCTCGGCGTGTCGTTCGGCCGCCCGATGTACGTGACCTCCGTCGACGCGGAACATAACGCGGTGACGCTCGGGGAGGAAGGCAGCCAGTACTCCTCCGTCCTCACGGCCCGGAAAATCAATTACATTCCGTTCGATGCGCCCGACGGCGAACTGCAGGTCGAGGCGAAGGCGCGCTACGCGGCAAGGCCCGCGAAGGCGAAGCTCATTCCGCTGGAAAACGGCCGGGCCCGCGTGGAGTTTCAGGAGCCGCAGCGGGCGGTCACGCCCGGACAGGCCGTCGTCTTCTATGACGGCGACGTCGTCCTCGGCGGAGGAACCATCGAACGGCCTGAAACCGGAACGACGGATCAAAGTTTAAGCCGTTAAAAACGGCTGATCGGTTTAGATGTTAAGATTGATTGGCGGGACAGTTTTTCAACTGTTCCCGCCGTTTTTATACCCTTTATACTGGCGCAGCTTGAAACCGTCCCGCCAAAACGAACTACAATTTTTCCGCCGCACTGAACGGCGGGCCCTTGAAAACGGGCTCGGACCGCTCAGCGTGCCGGCTGTGAAGAATCGGTTGTAAAAAACAGATCAATCCCTTCGGTCGAGCCGTCGGGTTTTTCCCCATTAAAGCTCGAAAACGGTGCAGGCTGAATTGTTTTGCCGGTTTTGTCCACCGCAGGCATCACATTTTTCGGTACCCGGTCCCCCGTAATGGTGTCCATCGTTTTGCCCTCGTGCCTGCAGACAAGCGTAACGCTGTCGATTCCGGCGGAAAAAGGGCCGGCAGTCAGTTCTTCACGCACCGCCTCCAACACGAACAAGTAGCTGGTCATCATCAAATCACGCTGCGGCGAGTACTGACCGTTTTTTATCTCATTTTGGGTTGGCTTCGTTTCTTTTTCCGGGGAAGCGTTCGGGAACTCCAGTGTCACGGTCAGCGCAGACCCCGACTTCGCACACGAAACCACCTGCGCATTTACCGTTCCGATGCGCCTCGCCAGCCGGTCGGAAAGCGAAATTCCGACGTTCCGTTCCAGAACGACTCCGAGCACAGTGCCGCCCAGCAGCGCAATTGCCGTCAGGGCTATCGTGCAAAAACGACGGTGCTTTTTTACGGTATCTCCCACAAACGAAAGCGAAATTTTCATGGAAAGCACCTCTTTCCCCTCCATTTTAATCCCGTTTGTGAAAAAAGCAAGCGTTATATTCTACTTTGGGGCAATTTCAGCGTCCGCCGGAATTTCTTGACATTTTGCCGAATTGAAAATACAATAAAGAAAAAAGTGGAAAAGAGGCACACATCATGTCGGACAAGCTCCAGAAAAGGGTTATTTTTGGGTTCCTCGGCGCGATTGTGCTCTATTTTGCGGTTATGAGCTTCTTCGTGTGGAACGGCAAAAGCCCGGTATCCCGCTATCTTCAGGACACGCAGCCCGTTTCCTCGGAGGCGGGGCTTTCCTATGAGGCCTCCTACACCGTGAACGGGCAGACGATTTCCGTGACGGTACCCGCGCAGGAGGACTCCGTCAGCCTGGAAACGGCGCGGGACATCGCGGCGGTTGGCATTCTGAACTCGGCCGACCAGCTCGGCCTGACGCTCCCCGATCACTTCGAGCAGGACATCAAAATCGTTCCATCCACGGAGAAGCAATGAATTGCCTTATAAATCTATAACCAGCGTGGCGACGGCCTCCTGAAACGCGCGATCGTGCTCCACCAGAACCATGGTGGGTTTAAATTCCCGGATCAGCGTTTCGAGCTGCATCCGCGAAAGAACGTCCACATAATTGAGCGGTTCATCCCAGACATACAGGTGCGCCGGCCGGCATAAACTCGCAGCCAGCAGCACCTTTTTCTTTTGCCCCTCGCTGTAGCCGGAAAGGTCCTTTTCAAACTGCTCCCGCGAAAAATTCAGCTTGCGCAGGATGGCCCGGAACAGACTTTCGTCAAGATTCCGCTCCCGCTCGAAATCGCGCAGGCCGCCGGAAAGCCCGGAGCAGTCCTGCGGGACGCAGGAAATCACGAGCCCGCCGCCCCGGGTTAAAGTGCCGGAATGCGGCACGTTCTCCCCTTCCAGCAGCTTTAAAATGCTGGATTTTCCCGCGCCGTTCGCGCCGCGCAGGAGCAGGCGGTCGCCGCTTTTGATGCGGAATGAAACCGGCCCGCAGACTTTTCGGTCTCCGTAGTTAATTTCCAGACCGATGGCCTCCGCCAGCACCGGCTTCGGATACGGCATCGGGTGGATTTTCAGCTCCTCGGCGGAATCGACGTTCCGGAGCAGCTTCGATTTTTCCTCCAGCTCGGCCTGACGGCGCGCCTCGATCGACTTCGCGCGTTTCATCAGCTTGGCGGCCTGATGCCCGACATGCCCTTTATCCGGTTTCAGCCCGGAATCGAGCCTGCCGTTTTTGGTCTTTTCCACCTGTGCGGACCACCCGGAAGCGCGGCGCTGGGCCTCCGCGAGTTTTGCGGCGCTCTTTTCGAGTTTTTCGTTTTCCGCGAACTCAAATGCGTCCCTTTTCTGTTTGTTCTCCCGCCACGAAGAAAAATTCCCCCGCTGAATCTCGATGTTCGCGCGGTTGATCGATAGAATGTGATCCACGCAGGAATCGAGGAATGCGCGGTCGTGCGAGACGAGGAGAAACCCCTTTTTCCGGTTTAGATACCGTCCGACCAGCTCTCTCCCGGTGAGGTCGAGATGGTTGGTCGGCTCGTCGATCAGCAGAAATCGGTTTTCCCGCAGAAACAGGGCGGCGAGCAGGAGCTTGGTCTGCTCCCCGCGGCTCAGCGTGGAAAACGGGCGCTCAAGGACGTCCTCCGGGACGTTCAGCAGCGAAAGCTCCCGCTGAATCTGCCAATCCTCGGCGTCCGGCGCGGCACAGCGGAGAACATGGAGGGATTCCCGCCCGGGCTCGGGCACCGCGAACGGAAAATAATCGAACCCGACCGGAGAGGAAATCGTTCCCCGGTATTCGTATCTGCCCATCAGCAGGTTCAGAAAGGTGGTTTTCCCCTTTCCGTTCCGGCCGGTAAAGCCGAGTTTCCAATCGGTATCGAACTCAAAGGACACGTTTTCGAACACGTTGTCCGCACTGCCTTCGTATCCGAAGGTCAGATTTTCTATTTTTATCTGTGACAATTCGATTCTCCCATCAATCCGAAAGGGCCGCGGGAAATTTCTTTCCCGCGGCCCTTCAACTGACGTAACAAGGACAAAACACCGTTTTTCCATGAAAACGGCGTTTTATCCCTCCGAAAAGGAGCCCGGATGCGAAAATTTCCTGCGGCCGCACGGCAAAGCAGGCAGACGTTCCCCGTCCGCCATGCGGCGATCAATGAACCGCCAAAGCGGTCCCCTTGAAAATTCAGCAGGAAATTTTGCGCATCTTCCCAACTCCAATCGTGATGATAGCTCCATCATATCGACGGCGCGCCGTTTTGTCAAGCGAAAATTTGTTCGTCTTTCCCTTGTAAGGAACATACGTTTTGTGCTATACTGAATCAAACGAAAAGAGGGAACGGCATGGACGTGTTCGACAAGCTGAAAATTCTGACCGACGCGGCGAAATACGACGTTGCCTGCACCTCCAGCGGGGTGGATAAAAAAGCCGCGCCGGGCGGCATCGGGAGCGCTTCGGCCTGCGGAATCTGTCACAGCTTTGCGGGGGACGGGCGGTGCATCTCGCTTTTAAAGGTGCTGTATTCCAACGCCTGCGTATACGACTGCGAGTACTGCGTGAACCGCCGGTCGAACGATTCGCCACGGGCGACGTTCGAGCCGCGCGAGCTGGCGGAGCTGACCATCCAGTTTTACCGCCGCAACTACATCGAGGGGCTTTTCCTCAGTTCCGGCGTCGTGAAAAATCCCGACTACACCTGCGAGCGGATGATCGAGGTGCTGCGCATTCTGCGGGAGGAATACCGCTTTTACGGCTACATCCACGCGAAGGCGATCCCCGGAGCGGACAGCGCCCTCCTTTCCCGGCTCGGCACGCTGGCGGACCGCATGAGTGTGAACATCGAGCTGCCCTCGCAGAGCAGCCTTTCGCTGCTCGCTCCGGATAAGTCGAGGCACTCCATCCTCGCGCCGATGGGTTTCATTCAGAACCGGATTCAGGAAAACTCAACGGAGCTGGTGCGCTACCATCACGCGCCGAAGTTCGCGCCCGCCGGGCAGAGCACGCAGATGATCGTCGGCGCGACGCCGGAGACGGATTTACAGATTCTGAATCTGACGGAGGGCCTTTATAAAAAGTACAGCCTGAAGCGCGTATTTTTCTCCGCCTATATGCCGGTGACGGAAAGCGCCCTTCTGCCCTCCCTCGGCACGAAGCCGCCGCTGCTTCGGGAGCACCGGCTTTATCAGGCGGACTGGCTCTTACGCTTTTACGGGTTTCAGGCGAACGAGCTGCTGGACAAGGACCACCCGAGCTTTCACCCGCTGCTGGATCCGAAATGCAGCTGGGCGTTAAACCACCTGGAATTTTTCCCGGTTGAGGTGAAAACCGCGCCGTACCGCGATCTTCTGCGGGTGCCGGGCATCGGCGTAACCGGCGCGAAGCGCATCGTCACGGCGCGCCGGGCCGGATCGATCGACTTTGCGGGGCTGAAAAAGCTTGGGGTCGTGCTCAAGCGGGCGCAGTATTTCATCACCTGCGGCGGCAGGCTGGCGGACGGGCTGAAGGTGACGCAGGACGCCGCCCTTCGTGCGCTTCTTCCCGAAAGCGGCCTACCGGAGGCCCCGCCGGAGCAGCTTTCGCTTTTCGCGCCGCAGAACCCGACGAGGGAGGATGTTCGGAAATGCCTGACCGGCCAAATCTGACCTACCGCTACGACGGCACCTTCGAGGGTCTGCTTTGCTGTGTGTTTGAAAGCTATGACAAAAAACAGCTTCCGCTCGACATTCTCGCCCCGGACGCGCCCCCGACGCTTTTTCCCGAGTGGGAAATTGAAACGGACGCGGAAAAGGCGCGGCGGGTGCTGGTTTCCATCCCCCGGAAGATGGGTTCGGAGGCGCCGGGCTTTCTCCGGCGCGCGTTTCTGACCTGCCTCCCGCACAAGGAGCTGCGCACGCTGGAATTCCTGCGGCTCGGATACCGCGTTGGCCCGAACGTCATGAACCTGCTGACCGACGACACCGTACACGAGCTGACAACGGCGGTGCGCTTTCTGGAGCGGGAAGCTCACCTTTTTAAGGAATTCATCCGATTTTCCGATTTCAGCGGCGCGCTGGTTGCGGAAATCAAGCCGAAAAACCTTGTTCTCCCGCTCCTCCTCACGCATTTCTGCGAGCGCTTCCCGGAGGAGCAGTTCCTCATTTACGACCGGGTGCACGGCATGGCGCTGATTTACCACCCCCACCACGCGGAAATCGTACCGATTGAAAGTCTCGACCTGCCTGCGCCGGACGAAACGGAACGGAAGTACCGAGAGCTGTGGCGGATGTTTTATAAGACCATCGAAATCGAGGGGCGGCACAATCCCCGCTGCCGCATGGGACACATGCCCAGGCGCTACTGGGACTGCATGACCGAGTTCCAGCAGCGCGACGCTGCACCCAAGGACCCGGCCTCCGACACGGAGAAAAAATCAGGGCTGAGTTTGCCGGGATAGTACTGGGACGCTCCCAGAGGATAAATTTCTTATGACTAATAAAATATGGCATTCCCAAAACCGTCCCGCCAAACAAAGACTGAATTTTTACTCCCAGCAAAACGGCGGGCCTTTGGATGCAGCGGCACGCTGCCCGATTGCAAAGAATGGCAGACTATGGTATTCTTGACTCATAAAAGGAGGAATGAAAAATGGCAAATTATTTTGATCTGGCCGGAAAAGTGGCCGTGATCACCGGAGCTTCCAGCGGACTGGGAGCGGACGCCGCGCGCGCTTACGCGGAGCAGGGCGCCGATGTGGCTCTGCTGGCCCGCCGCAAGGAAAAGCTGGACGCCGTGGTGAAGGAAATTCAGGCCGCGGGGCATAAGGCGATCGCCGTACAGTGTGACGTTTCCAAAGAAGAAGACGTAAAGGCGGCTGTCGCAGAGGTTCTGGGGCACTACGGTAAAATCGACATTCTGCTCAACAACGCCGGCATTGCGGCGGGCGGCTCCGTCGAGACGCTGACGACCGAGCAGTGGGACGCTTCCATGGACATCAATGTCAAGGGAATCTTCCTGATGTGCAAATACGTGATCCCCGGAATGAAAGAACAGAAATACGGCCGCATTGTCAACGTGGCCTCCGTCAACGCCATTCTCGCGGATAAACCGGCCGCTCTGGTTCGCCACGTCTACAACACCTCAAAGGCCGCTGTTCTGGGGCTGACCAAGGGCATGGCAGCTTCCTACGCGCAGTACGGAATCACCGTGAACGCGGTGGGACCGGGCCTGTTCGAATCGGAAATGACGGCGGATACGCTCTTTAAGCACCAGGAATTCATGAACATGTACAATGCGCTGTGCCCGGCTTCCCGCCCCGGCGCGCGCGGAGAGCTGAACGGCCCCGTGCTTTTCTTCTCCTCCGAGGGATGCGGCTACACCACCGGCCAGTTCCTTGTGGTTGACGGCGGCTTCAGCATTACCTGATTTCTCTTTCACTTAAGCAGACAAAAACACCCTGCCGGGTTCCGGCAGGGTGTTTTTCGCATGCGGTTTATTTTTTCTTACGGATTGTTCTTAATAAAATTCCAGCTGTCGCGGCACATGTCCTCAAGGGAATACTTCGCTTCCCAGCCGAGTTCGTTCTTTGCGCGGGAGGCGTCGGCGTAGCAGGTGGCGATGTCGCCGGCGCGGCGCGGCGTGATTTCGTAAGGGATCGTTTTGCCGCTGGCTTTTTCAAAGGCGTGAAGTACGTCGAGGACACTGCTGCCCTTGCCGGTGCCGAGGTTGATGGCGCGGGCGCCCTCAATCGAATCGATCTTTTCGAGCGCCTTCACGTGCCCGGTCGCGAGGTCGCACACATGGATATAGTCGCGCACGCCGGTTCCGTCCGGGGTCGGGTAGTCGTCGCCGAACACGCGCAGTTTCGGCAGCTTTCCGACGGCAACCTTCATGATGTAGGGCATCAGGTTGTTCGGGATGCCGTTCGGGTTTTCGCCGATCAGCCCGCTCGGATGCGCCCCGATCGGGTTAAAGTAGCGCAGCAGAGCAACCTTCAGGCTCTTGTCGGCAAAGCAGACGTCCCGCAGGATGTCTTCGATCATCAGCTTCGTCATGCCGTAGGGGTTTGTGGCGGAAAGCGGCATCTCCTCGGTGAACGGGGCGGTGTTGTTCATGCCGTACACGGTGGCGGAGGAGCTGAATACCAGGCGGGTGACGCCGTATTTTTTCATCAGGCGAAGCAGGTTCAGCGTGCCGGTCAGGTTGTTGTGGTAATACTCGAGCGGCTTTTCCACCGATTCGCCCACGGCCTTGAGGCCCGCGAAATGGATCACCGCGTCGATCTTATTCTCTTTGAATACCTTTTCGAACGCGTCGTAATCCAGCATGTCGCATTCGTAGGCCGGGCACTTTTTGCCCGAAATCTTCTCAATTTTGCCGATTACCTCGGGAGAAGCATTGCTGTAATTATCCATGACCACGACGCCGAAACCGCTCTGAAGCAGTTCCACGCAGGTGTGTGAGCCGATATAACCGGCGCCTCCGGTGATCAGTACGTTCATCATTTTTTCTCCTTTTCGTTCCGGAACCGTTCATAGGCCGCGCGAAGCTCCGCGGCGGTCTCCTCGGGGCAGGTGGGGTTGCAGGCCGCCCAGGCGCCCGTTTCGCTGGAAGCGTTGAACTTCTGCTTTTCCGCGCTGCGCATCGGCGGGTAAAATTCAATGTGGAAGTGGAAATCCTTTGAATAATCGCCGAGGTTCACCGGCGCGTTGTGCATGCACATCATGTAGGGGAACCGGTAGCCGAACAGGCTGTCGAGCATGCCGGCGGTATCGCGCACGGTCACGCCGAGCGCAAGGCGCTCCTCCGGGGTGAAGTCGGTGATGTACTGCTTATGCGCGTTGGAAAAGATATACACGCCGTAGGGATAGGCGCTGAAAAACGGAAGCAGAACGGTGAAATGTTTGTTTTCGAAGATAATGCGCTTTCCCTCTTTTTTCTCGTTTGCAAGAAAGTCGCAGAAAAGGCACTTCTTTTCCTTTTCATAATACTCCGAAGCGGACTTCGTTTCAAGCTCCAGCTTTTTCGGCAGGAAGGAGTACCCGTAAATCTGCCCGTGCGGGTGCGGCATGGTCACGCCGACGGCATCGCCGCGGTTTTCAAAAATGAAAACATACTTGATGCCGGGGTCGCTCCGCATTGTGGTGAAGCGCTCGCACCAAAGATCGGCCAGCTTCCCCATATGTTCTTCCGAAAGCTCCGGCAGAGTCAGCGTGTGCTGCGGGGAATACAGGATTACCTCACACTTGCCGTAATTCGGCTGTACCTTGAAAAAGTCTGTTCCGACGTCGTCGGGCTCCGGCGGGTTCTGCGTCAGCGCCGGAAAATCGTTGTCGTACTTCATCACCTCATACTCGGGCACATTCCCGGAGGAGGGGCAGAATGGGCACCAGTCCTTCGGCATCTGCGGCCGGCCCTGCCGGTTCGAGGCCACCATCGTCCAGTCTTTGATAAACGGATCCCATCTCAACTCAGCCATTATTCTAAAATACTCCTTTTCACAGTCTGAAAGTTCACAGGATACGGATGCCGCCGTCCGGCCGCACCGAAAGCGGCAGGCAGGCGCCCTCGCCGAACACGGCTTCCATCCGCCGTGTGAATTCCTCCAGATAATCGGCAGGCACATAGGTCTGCACGGTGCCGGCAAATCCGCCGCCGTGTACGCGCCATGCACCGCCGCGGCTGCCGAGCAGCCGGTCGCACAGAGCGAGCGCGAGCGCGACGCCCTGCTCCCGGATGCGGGAGGGTGAATAGACGTTCTGCAGATACATAAAGGAGGAATAGCCGCTCTCCAGCACCAATTTGCGGAAATCGTCAAATTTGTTGGCACGCAGGGCTTCTGCTTCCTTCACCACGCGCGCGTTTTCCTCAAAGAAATGGATGGCGCGCAGTGCGGCGCGGTCACCCACGGCGGAACGCAGGTTGCCGAGGTCCGTGTAGAAATCCTTCTCGTTCACCTCGGAGAGGACGTCCTTGCCGAAATACCCGGCGACCTCCCGCATCTCCTGCGGGATCGCGGCGTAATCCGGCGTCAGGTCGGAGTGGCTGCCTCGCGTATTGATCATGCAGAGCCGGAATCCGGATTTGGCGAAATCAAACGGAATCTGCTGTGCCACCGGTTTTTCGGAATCGCGGAAATCCAGCATTGTAAAGCCGCCGACGGCGCTTGCCGCCTGATCCATCAGGCCGCAGGGCTTGCCGAAATACGCGTTTTCCGCTTTGCGCCCGATCACGGCTACCTGCAGGGGCTCCACTTTTCCGCCGCAGTACAGGTGATTGACGATGGTGCCGAGCAGCACTTCAAAGGCCGCCGAAGAGGAAAGCCCCGAGCCCGGGAATACTTCGGAGGTGGTGTAGGCCGAAAAGCCGCCGATTTTGTAACCGAGAGCCGCGAAGCCCGCGCAGACCCCCCGCAGCAGCGCCGCGGAATGCCCGCGCTCCGCCACAACCGGGTCGAATGTGTCGAGCTTCACAACGTCCTCCGGGAAGCCAGCCGACTTCACCCTTACCGTCCCGTCGTCCGTCGGCGAGACCACGGCGATCACATCCAGATTCACCGCGGCGGCCAGTACGCGCCCGCCCTGATGGTCGGTGTGGTTTCCCCCGACCTCCGTGCGGCCCGGCGCGCTGAAAACGGCGATCTCCCTCCCGGTTCCGTACAGGTCCTCGAATTCCCCGACCGCGCGGACAAGCCGGGTTCCCCGCTGTGCGGCCTCTTTCTCCCCGCAGCAGTAAAGTCTTTTGATTTCCTTTTCAAAGGCTCCTTCCGTGATCTTTTTCACGGCTTCCGTAGTTTTCAAAACCAATCCCCTCCGTCTTTTCACAGGTTTCCCTTACTGCTTCCATTTTATGACCTTCGGCGGCCGCGCGCAAGTTCGTTTATTATCAGTTATATGGATATTTGTTGCAATTCTCGCCGTCCCCGCTCCATGTATATTTTTCGCCGCCCGAGGACACGCTATTTTCAATCTGCAGGCGGCCGGGCAGCTCCGGAGCGGAAAACCGGCGGCGGAGTTTCAGCCATTTTGCGGGAGAACAGCGCTGCGGGCTCCCAAAGGAGGAATCGCATTGAAAAACAGCGAGACGTTCAAGGGGGCCAAACTTCCCTCCGACACTCTGGAAGCGAACATCCGGTATTTCCGCGACATTTTTACGGACGACGACACCCTGGTGACGCGGAACCTGAACAGCCCCAACCGGCCGGAGCAGCGGTTCTGCCTGATTTACGCGGACGGAATGGTGAACAACCTGATCGTGGATCAGGATATCATCCGGCCGCTTCTGAGGTTCCGCTTCCCCGAGGAAGATTCCCAGGTGCCGCTGATCGAGCGGCTCGCGCTGGAGGGCACCTTTTCCAACAGCGTGGAAAAGACCTCGGGCATGGAGCAGTTGGTGCAGGCCGTTGTGTACGGCGACACGGTTCTGCTGGTGGACGGCTGCGCCGAGGCGCTGATTCTGAACACCAAGGGCTGGAGCACGCGCTCGATTTCCGAACCGGAGAGCGAGCGCGTGCTTCGCGGCCCCCGCGAGGGCTTCACCGAGTCGATTCTGATGAATCTCTCCATGGTGCGGCGCAAAATCCGGACGCCGGACCTGAAAATGCGCTTCCGCGTCTTCGGCCGACGGACCCAGACCAAGGCCTGCCTCTGCTACCTTGACAGCCTCGTGAACAAGAGCGTGCTGCAGGAGCTGGAAAAGCGGCTTGACCTGATCGACATCGACGGCACGATTGATACCAACTACATCGGCGAAATTGTCAAGGACGCGCCGTATTCCGCGGTAAAAACCGTGGGCAGCACGGAGCGGCCGGACATCGTCGCGGCAAAGCTTCTGGAGGGGCGCGTGGCCCTGTTTCTGGACGGGACCCCGGTGGTGCTGACGGTGCCATACCTGTTCATCGAGCACATGCAGAGCGACGAGGATTACTACATCAACTATGTCTTTGCCTCCATTGGAAGATTCCTGCGGATTCTGGCGGTGATTGTGTCATTGATTCTGCCAGCCACCTATGTCTCGCTGGTCACCTTCCACCAGGAAATGCTGCCCACTCCGCTGCTCATCAGCATTGCCTCCTCCCGGCAGGGGGTTCCGTTCCCGACCGCGCTGGAAACGATTCTGATGCTGATCGCGTTTGAAATGCTGCGCGAATCCGGGACGCGCATGCCCGGGCTGATGGGGCAGACGCTCAGCATCGTCGGTGCTCTCGTCATCGGGCAGGCGGCCGTGGACGCCAAGGTGGTCAGCGCGCCGATTATCATCATTGTGGCCTTTGCGGGAATCTGCGGCCTGATGGTTCCCCGCCTGAAGGGGTACCTGATCGTACACCGGTTTCTGCTGCTGCTTTTTTCCTGCGTTCTCGGCCTGTACGGCCTGATGCTCGGCCTGACCTGCATGCTCGCCCGGCTTTACAACATCGAGTCCTTCGGCGTGCCCATTATGAACGACACCTATACTCACAGCCTGCAGGATCTGAAGGACCTGTATGTGCGCGCGCCGTGGGGCACGATGAAAAAGCGGCCGAGGTTCCTTTCGCCCAATGTTTACCGCCAGGCCGAGAGCCAAACGGGGGATAAGTCGAAATGAGGCTGTTAGAAAAACCGCGCCGCTTTTCCTTCCTGCGGCGGCTGCTTGCGAAATTTCTCGCCGTACTCCTTGCGCTTCTGCCCGCGGTTCTGTTTTCCGGCTGCTGGGATTACCGCGAGGTGGAAAGCCTCAATATCGTCGGCGGAATCGGCGTGGACAAGGGCCAGAACGGCTACCGGTACCATCTGACCTTCGAATGCATGAAGATGACCGGCGACCTGAAATCCGGAGGGGTGCAGCCCCTCATCATCGAAACGGACGGGAATACGATTTTCGACGCGGTGCGGACTGCCCTCAACGAATCCGACAAAAAGCTGTACTTCAGCCACATGAAGGTTCTCATCCTTTCCAGCGACATCGCAAAGGAGGGGATTCTTCCGGTGCTTGACTGGTTCAACCGGGACGCCGAGCCGAGAATCTCGCTCCAGATTTTAATCTCGAAGGAAAAAACAGCCGGGGAGATTTTAAAGCTGAAGCCGGAATCCAACCAGCTCACCTCCTTTCAGATGTCACAGGCGCTGCTGGAGGCGACCTCCTATTCCGCCGCCATCAATCAGGTTCGGCTGTTCGAAGTCTACAACGTACTGAATTCGCAGGACGCCACCAGCCTGACTCTGCCCGGAATCGAAACCAAGAAGGAGGGTGACGTTTCCGTCCCGCAGCTTGCGGGCAACGCCGTTTTCAGCGGCGACCGGCTGATCGGCTGGCTGGATAAGCAAAGCAGCAAATTTTTGATGTTCGTCCTCGGCAAGGTTCACGGAGGCCTGCTTCTGACCGGCGTTCACCCGAACGACAGCAGCGTTACCCTGGAGATTCTGACCTGCAAAACCACCGTAAAACCCGTTATTTCCGGGAAAACGATCACAATGAAAATCGACGTCAAAATGAACGCGTCTTACGCGGAGCAGAACTCCCGGAAAAATTTTCTGGATATTTACCCGCTGAAAACGTTCGAAACCTCCGCTTCCCAAACGCTGAAGAACGGGATTGAAAACGTGATTGAGCTGGCACAGCAGCAGTATTCCACCGATATTTTCGGGTTTGGGTCAAAGGTTTACCAGGATGACCCGAAGGTGTGGAACAGTCTGCGCACCGATTGGAACAAGACGTTCCCGTCGGTGAAATACGAAGTGACCGCCGAGGTGGCAATCCGGAACACCGCCACTCTGGCCGGAAAGAAGGAGGCGCAGTAACCTTGCAGGATATCCTGATTCTGCTCGTTCTGTACGGCATCCTCGTCGCGGTGGATCTCGTGCCCCTCCTGCGGGGAAAAGACAAGAGCTACCTGTATTTTGTCATTCCAGCTTATGCGGTCACACTGACGCTGAATCTGATGGCGGTGCTCGGGGTGCAGTTCCCCAGTCTTTTCTCGCTGATTCAGAAAATGCTTTCCGGTGTCGTAAAGTAAGGAGGGATTCGCCCTGAGCCGAACAAAAATTTCAGCAAAGCAGATGGAGGCGCTTCTCGCCCTTTACTATTTCGGCAGTTCGCTGGTGACCGGCGGAGGAGGCATCTCAAAGCAGGACGGCTGGCTGTGCATTATCATCGGCACCGGCCTCGCTGTTCTGCTCGTATGGATCTATTCCGCCGTGCTGGAGCTCTATCCGGGCCGGAACTTCTACGACAACATCATCCGGGCCTGCGGCAAAATTCCGGGGAAAATTCTGGTGCTTCTTTTTTGCCTGTATCTGATCCTTTTCAGCGGACAGGTTCTGCGCAACGAAGCCGAATTCATTCACATCATCAACCTGAAGATCACCCCGCTGCCGGTGATTCTTGCCGCGCTGATCGGAGCATGCATTTATATTCTGAGCCACCGGATTTTTTCGCTTGCGCGCATTGCAAAATTTATTGCACCGTTCGTTTTTGTGTTTATTTCCCTCACGGTTGTGCTCTCCATCAAGGACTGGAATTTCTCCCATATGAAGCCGTTCCTCGGGAGCGGCTTTTCCTCCATCGCGGGCGGGAGCCTGCTGGTTCTTTCACTTCCGTTCGGGGAAAGCGCAATATGCGCCCCGCTGTTCGGCCAGTTGGACCCAAAGGTAAAAAGCTACCCTGTGTTCGTGAAGGGCATTCTGCTCGGGTCCAGCATCATGGTTGCGGCCAGTCTCAGGAACATTCTGGTTCTCGGCTATAGCGACGGATCCTATATGTTTCCCTCCTATTCGGCCGTCAGCGTCATCGCCGTGGGGGAATTTTTCACCCGGTTTGAGGTGCTGATCAACATCAACCTGCTTCTCGCGGGCCTTTTCAAGATCGCGGTCATCATTTACGCGCTTGCCTCCGCTTTTGCGAAGGTGTTCGGCATGAAGGATTACGAGCCGCTTGTCGCCTCGTGCGCCCTGATTATGCTTACCGATTCCCTCTATTTCGTCAGTAATACGCAGGAAATTCTTCAGGTGGTCCGCAGCATTCCGGTGCTTTCCTATCCGTTCCAGCTTGTGATTCCGCTCATCGCGCTGATTGTCGGCAAGCTGCGCAGCCGCCTCGCGCCGAAGGAGCCTGGCTCCGGCCCGCCGCCGAAGGAAAAGCCGAAGCTTTTCCGCCCGCGGGCAAAGCCGAACGCGGAACCGCCGCCCGCCTGAAACAGAAGACCGCCTGATTCCGCAGAAGGAGGAACGGACCCTGAAAAAAACGGAAATTACCGCCTGGCAGATGGAATGTCTGCTGGCCGTCTTTTATGTGGGAAGCTCCACGGTTACAGGGGGAAGCGCCATTGCAAAACAGGATACGTGGTTCTGCCTGATCGTCGGCACATTTCTCTCCTTTTTGCTTTTTTGGCTGTATTCCGCCGTCATTGAGCTTTACCCCGGCCGGAACTATTACGACAACATCATCAAAGCCTGCGGAACCGTTCCCGGAAAAATTCTGGTGTCCGTTCTCGCCCTGTACGCGCTGTTTACCGGCGCGCTCGTGCTGCGCGACGACGCCGAGTTCATTCAAATCGAGAACCTGACGGAGACTCCTCTGATTGCCCTTTATGTGAGCATGCTCGGAGCGGCGCTCTATGTTCTGAGGGACCGCATCTATGTGGCTGCAAGGCTCGCAAAGTTTTTTCTCCCGGTTATTTTCGGCTCCATTGCCATTACGGTGATCTTTTCCATGAAAGATTGGGACCTTGCCCATATCAAGCCGTACCTGAACACCGGATTCTCCTCCATTGCAGGAGGCAGTCTGCTGGTGCTCTCGCTCCCGTTCGGGGAATCCGCCGTCTGCGCCTCCCTGTTCGGCCAGCTGGATTCCCGCGTCAGGCCCTTTCCCGTGTTTGCAAAGAGCGCCGTCCTCGGCTCTTTTGTTCTGCTGATTGCCAATCTGCGGAACATTCTCACCCTCGGCTACTCCTCGGGTCTCTACTCGTTTTCCTCCTATGAGGCGGTAAGCATGATCGCACTGGGCGAATTCTTCACAAGGATCGAGGTTCTCATCGGAATCGTTCTGCTGCTGACCGGCTTTTTCAAGGGCTGCGTTTTCCTTTTCTGCTGTGCTTCCGGCGTGGCCAAGGTGCTCGGCCTCAAGGATTACGAGCCGATTTCCGCCTCCTGCGCGCTGTTTCTGCTGACCGCCACCATGTTTGCCGTGAGCGACTCGCAGGAGTTGATGAAAATCGTGCCCCTCGTCCCCGTTTATTCCCTGCCGATTCAGGTTCTGGTGCCGCTCGCCGCGCTGATTGCGGGGAAGCTGAGGAACCGCCGGAGCCCGAAAAAGCAGATGTGCAGGCAGCCGAGGACAGCCCCGGAGCCCCCTTCCCTGTAAGCCGCCGGATTTCGCAAAAGGAGGAATGAGCCCTGAAAAAGACAGAGATTACATCCAGACAGATGTCGTGCCTGCTGGCCGTCTTCTTCTTCGGAAGCGCCACGGCTCTTGGGGGGAATTTTGAGTTTCAGGACTCCTGGGTCTGCATTGTAATCGGTTTTTCGCTCTCTCTCCTTCTGTTTTCTCTTTATGCCGCCGTCATTGAGCTGTACCCCGGGCGGAACTATTATGACAACATCATCAAGGCCTGCGGCTGCGGCGGAATCCCCGGTAAGATTCTGGTGCTCATTCTTTCGCTGTACTCGCTTTTTACCGGCGCGCTGCTTCTGCGGGAGCAAACCGAGTTCATCCACATCGTCAACCTGTCGGGAACCCCGCTGCTGGCCATTGAAGCCGCCCTCACGGGAACCGCTGTCTTTGTTATGAGAACAAGAATGAATGTTTTGGCGCGGCTGGCGAAATTCCTGCTGCCGATTCTGATCGTCATCAGCGGTATCACCGTGGTTCTTTCCGTAAAGGATTGGCATTTCTCCCATCTCAAACCGTTCCTTTCCACCGGCTTCCCCGGCATTGCGGGAGGAAGCCTGCTTGTGCTCTCGCTCCCGTTCGGGGAATGCGTTGTGTGTGCTTCCATGTTCGGGCAGCTGGAACGCAGTGCAAAGCCGTTCCGCGTTTTCCGGAACGGCGCCCTGATCGGCGCCGCCGTCATTCTGTGGTCGAACATGCGGAATATTCTGATTCTCGGCTATTCAAACGGTCTTTACGCGTTTTCCTCTTATACGGCCGTCAGCGTAGTCGCTTTGGGAGAATTTTTCACCCGCATTGAGGTGATGATCGGCATTGTCCTGCTGTTCAGCGGCCTTGCCAAAATCTGTGTGTTTCTGTTCAGCTGCACCTCGGGATTCGCGAAGGTGCTCGGCCTGAAGGATTACGAACCGCTTTCAGCGGCCGGCGGGCTCCTGATCCTGAGTGTGGCAATGTTTATTGTAAAGGATTCGCAGGAACTGCTGAAATTTATCCCGCTCATCCCCTGTTATTCGCTTCCGATTCAGATTCTGGTGCCTCTTGCCGCGCTGATTGCGGGGAAGCTCCGGAACGGCGGCAGCGCGAAAAAGAAGCGGGTTCCGAAAAGCGAAGACCGGGAGGCGGCCCGGGCGGAGTAGCGGGCGGCTCATCTTCCGGAGAACCTTCTCCGGAAGATTTTTTTCGCCCGGCGCGGCCGGTCGGATTGTTTACAAATTTTCTTTATTTTTGATTTTTCCCATGTTATAATGAAAAAGAATACGGGGTGGAAAATGCCCTGTTGAAGAAAGACAAGTCCCTTACGGGTTTGTTGAGCAGACAGGCCGTTCTATGATTTTATTGACAGGCCAGGCGGCATTTCGTGCCGCGATCCTATTTTGAGGTGATAAATAAGCATGAGCAATAATATTCTGACCGCTTTTTTCGGCAACTACAGCCGACGTGAAATCAAGCGGATCCAGCCGCTGTGCAGGGAAGTTCTGGACCTGGAGGACCGCTACAAGCAAATGAGCGACGAGGAACTCAAGGCGCAGACTCCCGCCCTGAAGGCCCGGCTGGAAGAGGGCGCAACCCTCGACGACATTCTGCCGGACGCCTTCGCCGTCTGCCGCGAAGCCTCCGACCGCGTGCTGGGCATGCGGCACTTCCCGGTGCAGATTCTCGGCGGCATCGTCCTGCATCAGGGCCGCATCTCCGAAATGAAGACCGGCGAAGGAAAAACGCTGGTGGCGACTCTGCCGGCCTACCTGAACGCCCTTTCGGGCAAAGGGGTTCACATCGTCACGGTCAACGATTACCTGGCACGCCGCGACTCCGAGTGGATGGGCAAAATCTACCGGTTCCTCGGTTTAACCGTCGGCCTGATCGTCCACGACCTGGACAACGACCAGCGCAAAGCGGCCTACGGCTCCGACATTACCTACGGCACGAACAACGAGTTCGGGTTCGATTACCTGCGTGACAACATGGTCATCTATCAGGAGCAGAAGGTGCAGCGCGGCCACAATTACGCCATCGTCGACGAAGTCGACTCTATCCTGATCGATGAGGCGCGCACACCGCTCATCATTTCCGGCCAGGGCGAAAAATCCACGGAGATGTACACCATCGCCGACCACTTCGCCAAATCCCTCCGCTGCGTGAAGGTGGCGGAGCTGAACGAAAAGGAAGACAACGACGAGCTTTATCAGGACGCCGATTACATTGTGGACGAGAAGGCGAAAACCGCCACTCTGACGCGCGCGGGCGTGAAAAAGACCGAGACGTTCTTCAAAATCGACAACCTGACCGACGCCGAGAACATCAACATCCAGCATTACGTCAACCAGGCCATTAAGGCGCGCGGCGTCATGCAGCGGGATATCGACTACGTCGTCAAGGACGGCGAAGTTCTCATCGTCGACGAGTTCACCGGCCGCCTGATGTACGGCCGCCGCTACAACGAAGGCCTGCACCAGGCCATCGAGGCGAAGGAGGGCGTCACCGTCGCGCACGAGAGCAAGACGCTTGCCGACATCACCTTCCAGAACTACTTCCGCATGTACGCGAAGCTCTCCGGCATGACGGGCACAGCCATGACGGAGGAAGCCGAATTCCGCGAAATCTATAAGCTGGACGTCATCGAGGTTCCCACGAACAAGCCGATGATCCGTCAGGATCTGCCGGACATCGTCTACAAGACGGAGGCGGCGAAGTTCAACGCGGTCATCGAGGACATCATCGAACACCATAAATCCGGGCAGCCGGTTCTGGTGGGCACCATTTCGATTGAAAAATCGGAGGTGCTGAGCTCTCTGCTGAAAAAACAGGGCGTTCCGCATGAGGTGCTGAACGCGAAGTTCCACGACAAGGAAGCGCAGATCGTCGCACAGGCCGGCCGGAAGAACGCCGTAACCATCGCGACGAACATGGCCGGACGCGGCACCGACATCGTGCTGGGCGGCAACTCGGAATACATGGCAAAAGCGGAAATGCGCAAGCAGGGCTTTACGGAGGAACTGATTGCCGAGGCCGACGCGCACTCCGATACCGACAACGAAGAAATCCTCGGGGCCCGCGAAACCTTCCGGGTCCTCGATGAAAAATACAAGGAACAAACCAAAGCCGAGGCGGAGGAGGTCCGGGCTGCCGGCGGGCTTTACATCATCGGCACCGAGCGGCACGAATCCCGCCGCATCGACAACCAGCTGCGCGGCCGTTCCGGCCGTCAGGGCGACCCCGGCATGAGCCGGTTCTACATCTCGCTGGAAGACGACCTGATGCGCCTCTTCGGCGGCGACCGCATCACCGCACTGATGGAGCGCCTCAAGGTGGAGGAAAACGTTCCGATCGAAGCCAAGATGCTCTCCGGCACCATTGAAAGTGCCCAGCGCAAGATTGAGGGCCGGAACTTCGGCATCCGCAAAAACGTGCTGCAGTTCGACGACGTCATGAACCGCCAGCGCGAGATCATCTACGGGCAGCGCGATCAGGTTCTGAACGGTGAAAACCTGAAGGAACAGATTCTGAAAATGATCGAACAGGCAATCAACGACCAGACCTTCACCTTCCTGCCGAAGGAAGCCGAGCGCGAAACCTGGAACCTGCAGGGCCTGCGCGACCACTATATGGGCTGGCTGATCGGCCCGGAGGACCTCGTCTATACCGAAGAGGAAAAGGTCCGTCTGGAGCCGGAGGACGTTGCGAAGGATCTGTACGCGAAAGCGGAAGAACTTTACGAGAAGCGCGAAGCCGCCTTCACCCCTGAAATCACCCGCGAGCTGGAGCGCGTGGTGATGCTCAAGAACGTGGATACCGAGTGGATGGATCACATCGACGCCATGGAGGAGCTGCAGAAGGGCATCCGCCTGCGCGCCTACGGCCAGAAGGATCCGGTCGTCGAGTACCGCATCGAGGGCTTCGACATGTTCGACGCCATGATTGCCCGCATCCGCGAGAACACGGCCCGCATGATCCTGACCGTGCAGATCCGCACCTCGGAGGAACCGAAGCGCGAACAGGTGGCCCAGCCCACAACGACGAGCGGCGGCGACGGCTCTGAGGCCAACACCCCCGTGCGCAAGGGCAAAAAGCCCGGCCGGAACGATCCCTGCCCCTGCGGCAGCGGCAAAAAGTACAAAAAGTGCTGCGGCCGGAACGAAGCCTGATTTCTCCCGAACTAATTTGCCGCCGTGTCTTAAGACACGGCGGTTTTCCATGCAAAAAAACGGCTGAGGAAAAATCCCCAGCCGCTCATAATTTTACCGGATTATTGAATTCCAAGGGCCGACGGAACAGCCGCGCGCAGCTTTTCGATCACCGCGAGGGAGGCTTCCTTCGTTTCGGCCTTGCCGGAGAGGTAGACCTTGATCTTCGGCTCGGTGCCGCTCGGGCGGACGATCACCTTGCTGCCGCCGCTCAGGCGGTACTCCAGCACGTTCGACTTCGGCAGATCGATTGTTTCGGTCTTCCCGCCCTTGCTCTTAACGGAGGCCTCGTAATCGCTCCAGCCCGAAACGGCGTAGCCGGCAATCTCCTTCGGCGCGTCCTTCCGCAGGGAGTCCATAATCGAGCCCATGCGGATCATGCCGTCCTCGCCCTCGAAGCCGAAGTTCATCAGCGCATTCTCATAATACCCGTGCTTTTTGTAAAGGGCCTCCATCGCGTCCACGAGGGTAAGGCCGTTTTTCTTGCACTCGTACGCCATCTGGCAGATGAGCATGCTGGCGTCCACGGCGTCCTTGTCCCGCACGTAGCCGCCGGAAAGATAGCCGTAGCTTTCCTCAAACCCGAACACGTACCGGTCTGCGCCGCCCTCTTTCTCCAACGTGGCGATCTGGTCGCCGATAAATTTGAATCCGGTCAGCACGCGCCGCAGTTCGATGCCGTATTCCTCCGCGACGGGCGTCGTCATGTCGGTGCTGACGACCGTCGTGACGGCCACCGGGTTTTTCGGCAGGGTGCCGAGCTCTTTGCGCTTTTTCGCGACGAAGTCAAGCAGAAGCACGCCCACCTCGTTGCCGCTCATCAG
Organism: Bacillota bacterium; assembly: GCA_023460155.1. Lineage (GTDB taxonomy): Bacteria > Bacillota > Clostridia > Oscillospirales > Acutalibacteraceae > Caproicibacter. Next base: position 46,759 of record JAEWRF010000228.1, read on the forward strand.
CACGAATTTACCGTGCTGATTGACCGCAATGCCGCAGCGGTCGCAGTCCGGGTCGGTTGCAACCAGCAGGTCCGGCTGCAGCTTTTCGCTCAGCTCCAGGCCCTTCTGAAGAGCCTCGCGGATCTCCGGGTTCGGGAACGGGCAGGTGGTGAAATTCCCGTCGGGGAATTCCTGCTCCGGCACGACCGTAACGCTGCCGACGCCGATTTCCTTCAGGATGCGCGTCACGCAGACGCGGCCCGTGCCGTTTAAGGGCGTGTAGACCACCTTGAGCGAATCGCATGGCTCCGTGAAAACGCGCTGCTTCATCACCTCGGCGAGGAACGCGTCGATCACTTCATCCGGAATCGTGACGATTTTCCCGCTTTTGACGCCTTCTTCATATCCAATCAGTTTAACATCTTTGAAAATGTCCAAGCTGTTGATTTCGGCTAACACGTCGTCCGCCATTTGGTTCGTGATCTGGCAGCCGTCGCTGCCGTAAACCTTGTAGCCGTTGTACTTGGCCGGGTTGTGGCTCGCGGTCACGCAGATGCCCGCGTCGCATTTCAGGCGGCGCACCGCCCAGGAAAGCGTGGGCGTGGGCGAAAGCCACGGGTATATGTGAGCGGTAATGCCGTTCGCCGCCAGCACTGCGGCCGCCTGCTTCGCGAACAGGTCGGACTTGATGCGGCTGTCGTAGGCGATGGCAACCGACGGGTTTTTCCCGTTTTTATTGAGGTAATTGGCGAGCCCCTGCGTCGCCTTGCGGACGGTATAGACATTCATCCGGTTGGTGCCCGCGCCGATTACTCCGCGCAGACCCCCGGTTCCGAATTCCAGATTGCGGTAAAAGCGGTCGTTGATCTCTTCGGGCTGCTCCCGTACGGCCTCCAGTTCTTTTTTCAGATCCGGATCGTCCAGTTCCTGATTCAGCCATCTCTCATACTCGGTCATCGTATCCAGTTCCTTTCGTCAACTGATTCAAAATCCACCTAAAGATTACCATTCGGCGGCCTGCGTGTCAATCAGATTTTCACAATGCCGGTCACGATGCCCGCGCCGGTGATATCCAGGATGCCGTATGTGCCCTCCGCGCCGCACAGGCTGCCGGGGTTCATGATGTAGAGGCCCCCGCAGTATTCCGTCACACTCCGGTGCGTGTGGCCGAACAGGAGCACATCCGCATTTTTCCGCCGCGCCGCCGCAATCAGCTCCTCCGTGCCGTACTTCACGTTATAAGTATTACCATGCGTATAGAATATATTTTTGCCGAGGAAAGTTTGCTGCCCTTCGAGCGGGAGACCGCCGCCCCAGTCGCAGTTTCCGCGCACCAGAAAAAACTTTTTCTCGGGGAATTTCTCCCGCATTTCCAGAGCTTCGTCGGCGCCGTCGCCGAGGTGGATCACTGCCTCCGCCTCCGGCTGCCGAAGGATCGCCTCGCGGAGCGCAAAGCGGTCGCGGTGGGTATCGGATACGACCAGAATTCTCACAGGATGCCTCCCTTGCACGCCGGGCGGGTATATCCGGAATGCATTCCACATAAATATGATTCGGGGTGATGAATATGCCGCAAAACGGGGAAATGAGCCCGGAGCTTCTCGAAGCGCTGGCCTCGAAGCTTGGGCCGGAGGACAAAAAACTTCTGCAGTCGCTTCTTTCCGACCGCGACGCCTGCCAGAAGATCCTGAACACACCGGAGGCGCAGCAGCTGCTCCGGAAATTCAAGGGAGGAAAATAAATGGATGACCTCGCCTCCAGGCTTGGCGAACTGCTCGGCAACCCGGAGAGCCTGGAGAGGATCAAGGCCCTGGCCGGAATGCTGGGCGGCGGCGAAACCGCTCCGCTTCCGGCACAGGAAGCCCCTGCGCAGAGTGCTCCAAAGCCCGCCGAACCTTCCTTCGGTCCGGAGGGCATGGAAAAGTTGCGGGCTTTGGCCGGCATGCTGGGCGGAGCCGCGCAGAGTTCCCCGTCTTCCGCACAAAGCGCCCCGGAGCCGGACGCCGACATGATGGGGATGGTGATGAGGCTGGCGCCCATGCTTTCCCGCGCCCGTCAGGAAGACGACAGCACACGGCTGCTGCGCGCACTTCGGCCGTTTTTGGGCGAAGCGAGGAGAAAGAAGCTGGATGAAGCGATTAAGCTCATGCAGTTGGTCCGCATGGTCCCGTTCCTGCGGGGCAGCGGCCTGTTCTGAGGTGGAATTTCATGGCTGAAAACCGAAACGAAGAAACATACAACATGCAGAGCCTGCAGCAGGACGCCATCCGCCGCGCGCGGGAGATGCAGGCACGGGCGCGTTTTCCCTCAGGCTACATGCCGGTCTCCGCGGTACAGCACGAAGAGCCGCACCCGCACACCGAGGAAATGCCGGTGAATACCCGCGCGCCCGAGCCTCCCCGCCAAAGCGGCGGAAACTCGCCCGCACGCCCCGAACCGCCCAGACCGGCCCCGCCGCCGGAGGAGGAGCCTATGCCCGAAAAATTTGCCGGCGGCGCGCTCGATTTTCTGCTGAAGGACAGCGAAAAAACGCTCATTCTCGTTCTCATGCTCATCCTTCTGGAGGAAAAAACGGACTCTTCGCTGATTTTCGCCCTGATGTATCTGGTTATTTAAACGCAGAGCTATCCGTCCGACTTCCGGACGGCGTAGATATACTGCTTTTGGGTGGAAGGGTCGGTCTTGAGGACATAATCCATATATTTCGTCGGCTTCGGCACCGCGCCGGAGCTGACCGCCGCGCCGGACTGCGCGCGCGTCCGGTCACTGGGCGGAACGTAACCGACATGCACGACGGTTGCGTCGCCCTCTTTTTTTGCATACTCCGAATAAGGCACGTAGGTGCTGTCCAGCGAATACAGTGAGACATGGAACTGCGCCTTTGCGGAATCATACTTGAAGAAGGACTCCGAAGCCGGATTCTGCGGCTGGAGGCGGCAGTCCGGCCCGAACAGCTCGCGGCAAGCCGACGCCACGTCGCCCAGCGGGACAAGCGTCCACCCGGCGTCGTCGTAGGAAGTGTAATTCGTCCCGTTTGTGGCGAGAGCCTGCCACAGGGAAGCGTTTAAAACGAACTCCGGGTCCGCCTTCTCCGGCGAAGCAAACGGTGCCGGGTCCTGCGCCACCGCGATGGTCAGCATGCGGTCGTAGGCACGCAGCTTGGAGTCATCCGTCAGCGCGGCGTGGATTTTCCCGCCCACCGCCGCCGCAAGGAAGCCCACGCCGCAGAGCGCGAGCAACAGGACAACGGTGCCGACAAATATGCCGTAGCCGTGCTTCCCGCGCCGCCGGGCCTTCGGCTTTTCGTCGAACGGCCCCGGCTCCGGGCCGAGCCCGTCGTCCCATTTGGAGAGCAACTGCTCCCCTTGACCGGATTCGCCCTCCGGCAGGAAGTCGTCCACCTCGGTCTCAGCCGGAAGCCGTTCCTCCGGCTCCGGCGGCAGGGCCGCCTTCCGGGGCTCCGGCTTCGGTTTCTTTTTTTCCTGCGCGTGTACGCTGCGGTAATCGGCCGAATAACCGCCGATATCCTTGTTGGAATCTTCGCTCATCCGACCATTCCCCCTTTTTTTATCGAATCTGCCCGTTGCCGCGGATCACGAACTTGGTGGAGGTCAGCTCCCCTGCCCCCATCGGGCCGCGCGCGTGCAGCTTCTGCGTCGAAATTCCGATCTCCGCGCCGAGGCCGAACACGCCGCCGTCCGTAAAACGCGTGGAGGCGTTTACATAGACCGCAGCGGAATCCACCTCCGCGGCGAACCGCTCCGCGTTCTCATAGCTTTGGGTGAGGATTACCTCGCTGTGGCCGCTGGAGTACTTCGCGATGTGGGCGAGCGCCTCCTCGAGGCTGTCCACCACCTTCACGGCGAGGATATAGTCGTCATACTCGGTCGCCCAATCCTCCTCCGAAGCGGGCACGACACCCGCGCCGAGGATCGCCCGCGTCCGCTCGCAGCCGCGCAGTTCCACGTTCTTTTCCGCCAGCTTCGCCGCGATGGCAGGTAGCGCGGTTTGGGCGATATCCCGGTGAACCAACAGCGTCTCAATGGCGTTGCAGACGGAAGGACGCGATGTTTTTGCGTTAAATACGACCGAAACCGCCGTCGAAAGATCCGCCGAGGCATCCACAAACGCGTGGCAGTTGCCCCAGCCCGTTTCAATGACCGGAACGCGGGAGTTTTCCACCACTGATTTGATCAGTCCCCTCCCGCCGCGCGGAATCAGAACGTCGAGGTATCCCCTGAGGCGCATCAGCTCCACCGCGGATTCCCGGGAGGTATCCTTTATAAGCTGAATGCAGTCCTCCGGCAGCCCCGCTTCCTTTGCCGCCGCGCGCATTGCATCGGCGACGGCGGTGTTGGAGTGAATCGCTTCTTTTCCGCCGCGCAGGATCACCGCGTTGCCGGCCTTCAGACAGAGAACGGCCGCGTCGGAGGTCACGTTCGGGCGCGCCTCGTAGATGATGCCAATCACGCCGAGCGGAACGCGGACCTGTTCGATCCGCAGACCGTTGGGGCGCACTCCTCCGGACACAATTTCGCCGATCGGGTCCTTCTGCGCTGCGACGGCGCGGATCCCCCCGGCCATCTCCCGCACCCGCCGCTCCGTCAGGGTCAGCCGGTCCAGCAATGCCTCGCTCATCCCGTTTGCGCGCGCGGCTTCCGTATCCAGCCGGTTCGCCTCCAGAATCTCCGGCAGGGCCTGCTCCAGTGCGAGCGCCATCTTCTGCAGCGCCGCGTCCTTCAGGGGGCCGGCCTGCGCGAGAAAGCGCGCGGCTTCTCTGGCATTCTTACCCATTGCTTCCAGTTGAGTCATAAATAAACCCCCATTTAGTTGAGCGATGCTTTATTATTATCTTATCGCGGCGAACCGCAGAAAAAGGTCCCAATTTGCACCCCATCGAACAGGTCGTACAGTTTTTCCGGGGCCGCTCCGCTCAGGATGCAGCAGCCGATGCCCGCGCCGTTTACCGTAGCGGCGGCTTCCACCTTGCTGCGCATTCCGCCTGTTCCGCGGTTCGATCCGGTTCCACCCGCCAGCGCCCGGATTTCCTCGGTCACCTCCGCCACATAGGGGATCCGCTTCGCGGTGGAGTCGGAGCGCGGGTTCTTATCGTACAGCCCGTCGATATCCGTCAGAATAACCAGCAGATCCGCCCCGACCAGCTTGGCAACGATTGCGGAGAGCGTGTCGTTGTCGCCGATCTGATTTCCGACCAGCTCGTCGACCGCCACCGTATCATTCTCGTTTACGATCGGGATAATATCCATGTGCAGCAGTTCCTGAAAGGTGTTTTCCGTGTTGACGCGGTTGCGCCCGTTCGCAACGTCGTCCCCGGTCAGCAGCACCTGAGCCACCGTGCGGTTATACTCGCCGAAAAATTTGTCGTAGGTGAACATCAGCTCGCACTGCCCTACGGCCGCCACCGCCTGCCGCTTTTCAGTCTCCTGCGGGCGTTCCCTGAGCCCCAGCTTCCCGACCCCGACGCCAATTGCTCCCGACGTGACCAGGATCACCTCTTTGCCCGAGTTCTGCAGGTCGCTCAGCACCCTGCAAAGGCGCTCGATGCGCCGCAAATTGAGCTTCCCGCTTTCATAGGTCAGCGTGGACGTGCCAACTTTAACGACAATCCGCTTTGACTGTGTGATGCTCGACATAATCCGACTCCCTTTGCCCTTCGTCATATTTAGAATTTATTATAACATAAAACGCCGGGTTGGGGAAGCGATCTTCGTCTACGAAAAAGTTTCAAAATGAGGATTCCCAAAATAAAGGAATTTTTATCATCGTTTTGTAATCTAACGGTGAACCAAAATTCGGTAAACTCATAACAGGAGGAATAAACATGATATTTGACTTCGGATACCGGCTCCGTGAACTGCGGGTCAGCAAAAACCTGACTCAGGCGCAGGTTGCAAGCCGGCTGAATCTCTCCAAGACCACGATCAGCGGTTACGAAAACAACATCAAGACGCCGTCCCTCGACATGCTGGTCAACCTCTCCATCCTCTACGGAGTGACATCGGATTACATTTTAGGCATTGACAACCGCAGGATGCTGATGACCGAGGGGCTGACCCAAAGGCAGCAGGAGATTGTAAAGGAACTCGTGGACGAGTTTATGAACGAAAGGCGAAAGAACTCTCTGGGATAACAGGATGTACGGGGGAAGGGCAGCACCCGGTTTCACCGCACGAAAAGCACGCGTCCCGACCGGAATTTCCTGACCGTTCGGAACGCGTGCTTTCTATGGGAACTCTGACTTCCGAGCGGTCGGACAGGGTATAAAAAGAGCGCAGCCTTTCGGCTGCGCCCGGATATTTTATTCCTTCGGTCTCGGCTTGTTCAGGTTGGGACGGAACCCGTTGGAGCCCCGATGGTCGTCACGGCGCGGCATGGGGCGGCGCGGCATGCGTTCCTCCGGCTCGTTTTCGGGCACAAGACCCTCCACTTCGATCAGGGCGTCGCGGCGGGACAGGTTCAGTCTGCCCTTGTCGTCGATGTTGAGCACCTTAACCATCACTTCGTCGCCGGCGTTGACCACGTCGGTCACCTTATCGACGCGCTTGACGTCAAGCTGCGAAATGTGCACAAGGCCTTCCTTGCCCGGGGCGATTTCGACGAACGCGCCGAAATCCATCAGGCGGGTAACCTTGCCGTTGTAGATGGCGCCGGGCTCCGGATCGTTCGCGATGGTGTCGATGATGGTCATGGCGCGTTTGCAGTTCTCGGCGTCGATGCCGGAAACGAACACGTGGCCGTCTTCCTCCACATCCACCTTGACGTCGCATTCCGCGCAGATCTTCTGGATCACCTTGCCGCCGGAACCGATGACCTCGCGGATCTTATCCACCGGGATCACGGTGGAAAGCATCTTCGGCGCGTAGGGAGAAAGCTCCTTGCGCGGCTCCGGAATCGCTTTCAGCATAATCTCATCGAGGATATAATTCCTCGCCTTGTGGGTTTTATAAAGGGCTTCTTTAATCATATCGGGGGTCAGGCCGCTGATCTTCAGGTCCATCTGGATGGCGGTGATGCCGTCATGCGTTCCGGCAACCTTGAAATCCATATCGCCGAAGAAATCTTCCACGCCCTGGATGTCCACCATGGTCATCCAGCGCTCGCCCTCGGTGATGAGGCCGCAGGAAATTCCCGCAACCGGGGATTTGATCGGCACGCCCGCGTCCATCAGAGCCAGCGTCGAGCCGCAGATGGAAGCCTGCGAGGTCGAGCCGTTGGAGGAAAGCACCTCCGAAACCAGACGGTACGAATACGGGAACTCCTCCACCGACGGAATCACGGGGAGCAGCGCGCGCTCGGCGAGTGCGCCGTGGCCGATTTCGCGGCGGCCCGGGCCGCGGCTCGGTTTCGTTTCGCCCACGGAATAGGAAGGCATATTGTACTGGTGCATATAGCGCTTATCTTCCTGCTCGTCGATGCCGTCAAAGGACTGGGCGTCGCTGACGGGACCGAGGGTGGCAATCGTGAGCACCTGGGTCTGGCCGCGGGTGAACATTCCGGAGCCGTGTACGCGCGGCAGGATGCCGACTTCCGCCGCGAGCGGGCGGATCTCATCCATTTTCCGGCCGTCCACGCGCTTCTGCTCATCGAGAAGCCAGCGGCGGACAACGTATTTCTGGGTTTTATACATGCACTCGTCGATCTTTGCCTGCTGGTCGGGGTAGACCTCGTCGAACTTCTCATGGACCTTCTCGTAGATCGGCTTCATGCGTTCGTCGCGGACATTCTTGTCGTCGGTGTCAAGCGCGTGGCGCACGTCTTCCAGTGCGAAGCTCTTGACGGCCTCCAGCATATCGGCGTCCGGCTCAAGGCTCGGGTATTCGAACTTCGGCTTCCCGATCTCGGCCTTAATGGAATTGATGAATTCAATAATGGCCTGATTCGCCTTGTGCCCGGCCATAATGCCGCTGTACATGATGTCGTCCGGAATCTCGTCCGCGCCGGCCTCGATCATGGCGATGCGGTCGGAGGTGGAGGCAACGGTGACGGCCATCTTCGAATTTTTGCGCTGTTCAGCGTTCGGGTTAATGACGTATTCGTTGTCCACATATCCGACGGAAACGCCCGAGATGGGGCCGTTCCACGGAATATCCGAAATGCTGATGGCAATGGAGGTGCCGACCATCGCCGCAATTTCCGGCTGGCAGTCGTGGTCCACGCTCATCACCGTGCAGACGACGGAAACGTCGTTGCGCAGATCCTTCGGGAACAGCGGGCGGATCGGGCGGTCGATCACGCGCGAGGTCAGGATGGCCTTGTCGCTCGGACGGCCTTCCCTCTTCAGATAGGAACCGGGAATCTTGCCCACCGAATACAGCTTTTCCTCAAAATCAACGGAAAGCGGGAAGAAATCCACGCCATCACGCGGCTTCGAGGAAGCGGTAACGGCCACATGAACCACGGTTTCGCCGTAGCGCACCAGGCACTCGCCGTTGGCGAGCTGCGCCATTTTACCGGTTTCCACCACAAGCGGGCGGCCGGCAAAGTCCGTTTTGTAGACTCTGTAATTTTCGAACATTTCTTTTCCTCCGTGCGTTAATAAAATCTGCGGAGGGTCCCAGGTTTAGCAATAAAACCGGCGTCTTTTCCGGCTGCCGCGAAAGGCGCCCGTTTCACTGCTAAAATCCTGTGCTCCCCGCTTTCCCTTACCGATTGTGCGCAAAAAGCCCGAAGGCAGGCGGCTCGCTGCCGCCTGCCTAGGTTTTTTAATTACTTGCGGATGCCGAGCTTTTCAATAATCGTGCGGTACCGCGTGATGTCGCTCTTCATGAGATAGTTGAGCATATTCCTTCTCTGGCCAACCATTTTGAGGAGGCCGCGGCGGGAATGATGATCCTTTTTGTGGGCTTTGAGGTGCTCGGTCAGCGCATTGATCCGGGTCGTGAGAATCGCGATCTGAACCTCCGGCGAGCCGGTGTCTCCCTCGTGCATGGCATACTGCTGAATGACTGCGGTTTTCTCTTCTTTTAACATGTTTTTTCCACCTTTGCATAAATTCGCCCGCATTCGCAGAACAGGGCCGGTGAAATTCTCCCGTGCGGGAGATTCCCCCTGATCCGGGAAAGGGGTCTCATATTGATTCAGTATAACACAACGATATTCTTTTGTAAACTCTATTTTTGCCCGGAAGGAAACGCCGTTCGATAGAATTCGCGTGCCCTTGCGCCATCCCTCCGGATGGCCTCGCGGAGCTCGTCGATTCCGCCGAAGCGGCGCTCCGGCCGCAGGAAGCGGAGCAGCTCCGTGCGGACGGTCTTCCCGTAAAGCTCGGGGCCCTTGTAATCCGGCATCCAGGTTTCGACCCAGACGGCGTCGGAGCCGACCGTGGGCTTTACCCCCACGTTGGTCACCCCCGCGTACTGCGCGCCGCCCGGCAGCGTCACCTTGGAAACGTAAACGCCGAACCTCGGCAGAACAAAGCCCTCCGGCGCCGCCTGATTGAGCGTCGGCGTCCCGAGCTGCCGCCCGAGCTGCCGCCCGTGCAGAACGGGGGACTCATAGGAAAACGTCCGGCCGAGCAGGTCTGCGGCCTCTTCCACGCGCCCGTTTTCAATGAGCCCGCGGATGCGGGTCGAGCTGACCGGGGTTCCCCCCGCCATCACGGCCTCGGCCACGGCGGTGCGGATTCCTTCTTCGGCGCAGAGCTGGCAAAGCGTTTCGCTCCCCGCCGTTCCGCCCCTGCCGAAGGTGAAATTGAAGCCGCAGCAGGCTTTTTTCGCGCGGAGGGTCCCCCCGAGAACGTTCCGGACGAATTCCTCCGCGCTGAGGTCCCGGACGGATTCAAAATCGAGCAGATACAGCTGTTCGACGCCGAGCTGTCCGAGAACGCGGATCTTTTCCGCGCGGGAAAGGATCTTCCCGCCCGATTCCCCGCCCAGCGCTTCCAGCGGGTTCGCGGAAAACGTCAGCACGGTGGGCACCAGGCCGTTCGGGATCTCCTCCAGAGCGAGGGAAATCACCTTTCGGTGCCCGAGGTGCACCCCGTCAAAATTCCCGAGTGCAACGGCGGTCTCCCGCTCCGAAGGCGTCAGCTTCTCAAATATTTTCATGAATCATTCCCTATTCTCTCCAAAAACGGATTCGCTATCCGCGTTCCGGCAAAACAGGCGCAGAATGCCCAGCTCGCCCCGCTCCGCCGAAACGCGCCCCAGCCCGAGGAACGCCCCCTGCGGGGAATGGACGCGGTAAACGGTGCCGTCCGCCGGGAGCTCCTGTGCAAGGGACGTGCGCTCCAGCGAAAGCGCGCCGCCGTTCGCGAAGCGCACCGCCTGCGGGGAAGTCACCCGAAGCGCGGGATGCTCCGAAAACAGCGATTCCACGGGCAGCAGGCGCTCCGCGAGCCGCCCCTCGGCGGCAAGCGCCTTCGCGCCGTCAAGAGTGACGGCATCGGCAAGGGAAAAGCCCGCCGCGCGCGTGCGCCTTAGGGCGGTCATCACACCGAGTGTGCCCAGTGCCTCGCCGAGGTCGGCGCACAGGGTACGGATGTAAGTGCCCTTCGAACACGAAACCGTGAGCTTTCCGGTCTGCGTTTCTTCGTCGAAGGCGGTCAGCTCCAGTTTATAAATCGTCACGGGGCGGCTTTCCCGCTCCACGACGATGCCTTTTCGGGCGAGGTCGTACAGGCGCTGCCCGCCCACGCTTACGGCGGAAACCATCGGAGGAACCTGCCGGATGTCCCCGCGGAAGCGCGAAAGAGCTTCCTCCACCTGCCGCGCCGATACGCGTGTTTCACTTTGGGCCACGGTTTTCCCCGTGGAATCCTGCGTATCCGTCGCTATCCCGAAGCGGAAGCCCGCCTCGTACTCTTTGTCGGTATCCTCCAGGAGTGCTAATGCACGCGTCGCGTTCCCGAGGAGGAGCGGCAGCACGCCGGTTGCCATCGGGTCCAGCGTGCCCGTGTGGCCGATCTTCCGTTCCCGGCACAGCCCGCGCATGACGGCCACCGCGTCGAACGAGGTAAACCCCGCAGGTTTGTCAAGAATCAGTACGCCGTTCAAATCTCCACCCCATTGTCAGAATTCGCAAAAGCTCCGCTTTACCAGGTTTCGTAACGAACCAGCTCTTCCATCGGCTTCCGCGGGCGCGGGGCGGGGGCTTCGTCGGGATACCCGAGCGTAAGAACGCAGCAGACGTACTTGTCCTCCGGAATGTTCAGAACCGGGCGGATTTCCTTTTGCTCGTACCACCCCGTCCAGCAGGTGCCGAGGCCCTGCGAAACGGCTTCCAGCGCCATATGCTCCACCGCGATGGAGGCGTCCCGGATGACCCGCTTCAGGCTTGATTCAGGGCTTTCCTCATCCACCGAAAACACCGCGCCCTCTCCGCCGTTTTCCATCTGGCAGCGGGGATCCGCGACGCAGACAATGAAAACGGGGGCAGAAAGCATCCAGCTCTGATTGTGGTCCGCAAGGCAGAGCTTTTCCCGCGTTTCCTTGGAACGCACGACGAGAAAGCTCCAGGGCTGGGTATTGCTGCCCGAGGGCGCGAGGCGCCCGCTTTCCAGAATATCGTTCAGCACGTCTTCCGGAACCGGTTTGTCCTTATATTTCCGGATGCTCCGCCGGTCTTCGATCTCTTTGAGCATGAGGGTCCCTCCTTTTCAGTTGAAAAGAAACACAGACCCCGAAGGGGGCCTGTCCTTTATTGGTGTGCTTCGATGTACTCCCTAACCGCTCCGAGCAGAGCGGCCTTCGCCTCCGCGAGCGGCATGCAGAGGGTGCAGCCCGCCGCGCCTTTATGACCGCCGCCGCCGAATTTTTCGCAGATATGGGAGGCGTTTGCCGGCGGACGTGCCCGCAGGGAAACTTTCCATGCGCCGTCTTCTTTTTCGCGCAGGGTCACGCCGATCTCCACACCCTCGATCTCGCGCGGGATGGTGGCGAGGCCGTCGAGGTCGTCCTCTTTCGCTCCGGATTCTGCGATCATCTGCCGGGTGATCTCAATCACGGCGACTCTGCCGCCGCAGTCGTAGACGATGGAATCCAGCACCCGGCGCTCCATGTCGAGCCGCGCGCGGCTTTTGGTGTCGAACATGGCGCGGTTGATGCCCGGGGCGTCGATGCCCGTCTCCACAAGGTCCGCCGCGATGCGGTAGGTGGTCGGGGTAACGTTCACGTATTTAAAACAGCCGGTGTCGGTTGTGATGCCCGTGAAAAGCGCCGCGGCAATGGGCTGATCGATCGGCACGCCCATTCGCAGGAGCAGGTCGAAGATCATTTCGCAGGTCGCGGCCGAGTGCGGATTCAGGAGAACCTGCTTTGCGTAGCGCGTGTTCGAGGGGTGGTGGTCGATGCAGAGGCCGATTGCTTCCCCGTATTCCGAGAGAAGCGGTTCGCCGAGCAGCGCCTTGTCCGCGATATCCACCGCAACGACGAGATCCGGCTCAAATTCGTCGTCCGGAAGGTTCTCAAACAAGAAAGCGTATTTCGGACCGATAGGGTCGGAGCAGCGCACGCGCGCGCGCTTCCCAAGCCAACGCAGCCCGCGGCAGAGCGCCGAAGCGCAGCCGAGCGTGTCGCCGTCCGGAAACTGATGGCTTAAAATCAGGGTTTTTCCGGCGCCTGCGAGCAGGCCGGCCGCTTCGTCAGCGTTCATCGGGGTGCTCCTCCTTCAGTCCGTTCAGAATACGGGAAATATTCGCCCCGTACTCAATGGAATCGGTAGCCTTGAAAATCAGCGCCGGAACCTTGCGCAGGGGCAGACGCGACCCCAGCTCGTGCCGAATGTGCCCGGATGCGGATTTTAAGCCCTCCACGGCGACCTTCGCGCGTTCCAGCCCTTCCATGGCGCTGATCTGCACCGTACAGAAGGAAAGATCGTTCGTCACTTCCACACGCACAATGCTGATGAGCCCCTGCACGCGCGGATCCTTCAGTTCCCGCAGGATCGCCGAAAGCTCCCGGCTGATATCCTCCGTCACACGTCCCATTCTATGGCTTGCCATTTCTGCCTGTCCTCCGTAACCCGGGGCGCGGAAAACCGCGCCCCGGATGATCTGTTATTCCTGATATTCTTCCATTATGAAGGCTTCGAATACGTCGCCCTCGCGAAGATCGCTGTATTTCTCCAGCCCGATGCCGCAGTCGTAGCCATCCGCTACCTCCTTGACGTCGTCCTTGAAGCGCTTGAGCGAAGCAATTTTGTCCTCCGCCAGCACGATGCCGTCGCGCACAACGCGGATCTGCGC
>JAEWRF010000229.1 GCA_023460155.1 Bacillota bacterium
CGACATCATTGTCCCGACCTTCCGGCCGGACCTCGTCCATAAGGCGGACATTGCGGAGGAAATTGCGCGCTTCTACGGATATGACCGCATTGCGGCCACTTCCCTTTCCGGCGGAGCACAGGGCAAATACACCGCCCGCCAGAAATTCGACCTAGCGGTCAGCAATTTTATGCTGGCGCTCGGCGCAAGCGAAATCATGACCTATTCCTTCATCAGCCCGAAATATTACGACAAGATTCTCATGCCGGCCGATTCGCCGCTCCGCAATTCCGTAAAGATTTCAAACCCGCTCGGTGAGGATACCAGCATCATGCGCACTACCGCTCTGCCCTCCCTGCTGGAAGTTCTTGCGCGGAACTACAATAACCGCAACGGCAGCGTCTGCCTGTATGAAATTGCGACCGAATATCTGCCGACCTCCGAAGACCAGCTTCCCGACGAAAGGGTTAAGCTGATCTGCGGCATGTACGGGGAAAACCGGGACTTTTTCACCGCCAAGGGCATGGTAGAGGCAATTCTGGAAAAGCTGGGTATAAAGGGCTGGGAAATTGAAGCCTCCCATTCTGAATGCAGCTATCACCCCGGCCGCTGCGCGGTCCTCACGCTGAACGGCGAACCGCTCGGTGTGATTGGCGAAATTCACCCGAAAGCGGCGGCAAACTACGGAATTGAGGAGCGCGTGCTTTCCTTCACGCTGGACGCGGACCTGCTGTTCCGCAGTGCACAGGCCGAAAAGGTTTACACGCCGCTGCCGAAGTTCCCGGCCGTCTCCCGTGACCTTGCGCTGGTCTGTGAGGAAGGGATCCCCGTGCTGACGCTGGAAAAGGCGATTCGTGCCGGAGCGGGCCGGCTTCTGGAAAACATCAAGCTGTTCGACGTCTATCAGGGTGAGCAGATTGAAGCCGGAAAGAAGAGCGTGGCCTTCAGCATTCAGCTCCGCTCCGCGGACAGCACCCTCGCCGAAGAACACGTGAGCGCCGTTATGAAAAAAGTGATCTCGGAACTGGAAAAAGCGGGAGCCTCACTGCGTTCCTGAGGCCGTATTCACAAATTAGTTCTTGCATTTACCGAATGATTGTTGTATGATTGACAATACTGGAGGTGTTCCTATGCTTGATAAGACGATGACCTTTTCCATCAGCAGCGAACGGGAGGAAGGAATCAAGAAGATCCTGACCGCCGTCTATGACGCTCTGAAAGAGAAAGGTTACAATCCGATCAATCAGATTGTCGGCTACATTCTCTCGGAAGACCCCACGTATATTACCACACACAACAATGCGCGCAGTCTGATCCGCCGGATCGACCGCGACGAACTGCTTCAGGTCTTGGTAAAATCATATCTGGGCGAATGAATGCAGGAATCGGACAGGAATAGAGAAGGAGGGCAACGGCGAATGAGTGAGAATAAGGAACCGCAGTTTCCAACGTACAAAGGCAAGCCTTTGGTGCGCTGCGGCGATGTGATTTACTACGGAAGCATGAAGGATAAATATGTCGTACGCCTGGAAATCAAGAGCAAAAAAAAGGTCGGTGAGCTGGAAGTAGCCGATAAGGTTTCCGTTCAGCTGATGCTGACGGACCAAACGGTCCGCAACCGTAAGCAGATCGTGAAAACCAGCGAAAAAGACGGCCTGTACCTCGCCATGGACATCGCGGATGTCTGGCTGACAAGGGCGCTGACCGAAAACTGATAGAGCAAGAGCCGCCGGAAATGAAATCCGGCGGCTCTTTTCTCTTGTGCTTTATCACTTCGCCTTTTCGTAAGTATACGTTCTGAGCGTCAGGATCTCCGAATGTACGGTTTCCTTTGTTCCGTGAAAACCCGCCTTTTCATAGAAATGACAGTTCCTTTTGTTTTGCACCGGTGTTTCCAACTCCCATTTTTGCGTCTCCGGGTAAAGGTTGAAAATCGTTCGGAGGACTTCCGAACCGATTCCGTTGTTTTGATATTCCGGAATAATCTCCAAACAGCCGATCCATTGGCTGCCGTCCTCGGAAGGCTGATGTACCGAGACATCCCCCACCATTTTTCCGTCGATCAGAATCCGGTAAACATCCGCCTTTCTTATGGTGCCCCGCATTTGCTCCGGTGTTTTATGATACCCCGGGCACTCGCCGAAGCGGACATAGTCGTCGTAAAAACTTTTGTCCCGCGCATTTATTATACTCTGCGCATCTTCTTCCACTGCCCTTTGCAAAACCAGATTCATTCAATCGCCTCCCATCTGATTGACAGCGTACAGCACCCCGGTATATGCTCTCGCATATACCGGGGTGCGCTGAATCGTGATATAATTGCAGGCTTCCCCCTGCCTATTTTCCGATATCCTTCCGGTAATGCGCTCCGCTGAAATGGATCTTCTCCACAGCCGAATACGCCTTTTCAAGCGCCTTTGGCAGGGTATCCCCCATGGCGGTCACGCCGAGGACACGGCCCCCGTTGGTGTAAAACTTATCTTCCTGAAATACCGTTCCGGCGTGATAAACCGTAGCGCCGTCCACCTGACCGTTTTCATCAAGGCCGGAAATTTCAATTCCTTTCGCGTAGTGCCTCGGGTAACCGCCCGACGCCATCACAACGCAGGCACAGGCCTGTTCGCTCCATTCGATGGGCTGCTGCTCGAGACGTCCGTCGATCACAGCTTCCAGAATATCCACGAAGTCGGTCTTGAGGCGGGGCAAAACCACCTGCGCTTCCGGGTCGCCAAAGCGGGAATTGTACTCGATCACCTTCGGCCCGTCCTTCGTGAGCATCAGGCCAAAATACAGGCAGCCCTTAAACGGGCGGCCTTCTTCCTGCATGGCCGAGATTGTCGGCTCAAAAATCGTCTTTTGGCAGATCTCCGCGATTTCCGGCGTATAATACGGGTTCGGGCTGATGGTGCCCATTCCGCCGGTGTTCAGACCGCGGTCGCCGTCCAGCGCGCGCTTGTGATCCTTGGAGGATACCATCGGCCGGACGCATTTCCCGTCGGTAAACGCAAGAACGGACACTTCCGGGCCGGTGAGGAATTCCTCAATGACAACCTCGTTGCCGGACGCGCCGAAGACCTTGTCCTCCATAATGGACTTGATTCCTGCCTGCGCTTCCGCGTAATCCGCCGCGAGGATGACACCCTTCCCGAGCGCGAGCCCGTCCGCCTTGATGACGGCGGGATAGGTTCCGCGCGCTTTAATATACTTGAGCGCCTTGTGCGGATCGTCGAAAACTTCGTACTCCGCCGTCGGAATGTGATATTTTTTCATGAGGCCCTTGGAAAACACCTTGCTGCTTTCGATCTCGGCCGCTTTGGCGCTCGGGCCGAACGCGCGGATTCCCTCCGCTTCCAAAGCGTCCACCATGCCGGCGGCCAGCGGATCGTCCGGCGCCACAAAGACCAGATCAATCTGCTTTTCCTTTGCAAACTTCACGACGCCCGGGATATCGGACACCGGAATCGGCACGCACTCGGCATCGCACGAAATTCCGCCGTTGCCCGGCGCGCAGTACAGTTTGGCGGTATTCGGGCTTTCCTTCAGCTTCCGGATGATGACATGCTCACGGCCGCCGCCGCCGATTACAAGAATATTCATTCCGCTTCCCCGCTTTCCGGAATCAATGATGGAACAGACGCAGGCCGTTAAAAGCCATGGCGATTCCGTATTTGTTGCAGACCTCGATCACGTTGTCGTCGCGGATGGAACCGCCCGGCTGCGCAATGTAGCTGACACCCGACTTGTGTGCGCGCTCGATGTTGTCACCAAACGGGAAAAATGCGTCGGATCCAAGAGAAACGCCGGTCTGTTTTGCGAGCCATTCGCGCTTTTCGTCCTTTGAAAGGGGCTCCGGCTTCTTCGTAAAGAACTGCTCCCAGGTGCCGTCCGCCAGAACATCCTCGTAATCGTCCGAGATATAGACGTCGATGGTGTTGTCGCGGTCCGGGCGGCGGATGTCCTGTTTAAAAGGAAGATCCATCACCTTCGGATGCTGGCGGAGCAGCCAGACATCCGCCTTATTGCCCGCCAGGCGCGTGCAGTGAATGCGGGACTGCTGCCCGGCGCCGACGCCGATGGTGCGGCCGTCCTTTGCGTAGCAGACGGAATTGGACTGTGTGTATTTCAGAGCAATCAGCGAAAGCAGAAGGTCACGCTTCGCCGATTCCGGGATCGTCTTTTGCTCTGTTACAATATTTTCGAGCATGGACGGGTCGATTTTCACTTCGTTGCGTCCCTGCTCAAAGGTAACGCCGAAAACGTCCTTGTGCTC
>JAEWRF010000230.1 GCA_023460155.1 Bacillota bacterium
CAGCAGCTTTCCGTACCCTTTTCCTTTCTCGCTGCCGGAAACCCATAGGCAATACAAGTAAAAATAGTTGTCACCGGTTATGGGAACCCAAGCCGTTTCAAGCGGAGCATATTCAATAAAAACCGTAGCTTTTTCATTTAGCTTCCGAAAGACATGGCCTTCCTTCAGTCGGTCAGAAAGCCACTGCCGCTTTGCTTCAACACCCGGATGCGGCTTTTTGCTGCGTATAATACAGCATAAATGTTCCTTTGCAAGGCTTTCTGCTGTTAAGTTCACAAAATCAGTGCACATGTTATTTTTCCTCTCTTACAAATTAAAACAAGTATAACAAAGCCGCGCAGCCGGATCAAGAGATGAGCGGCTGTTTTGTTGCGCGCGAAACATCAGACAATTAAAAAACAGGGGGACTTACGCGGGTATCGCTTCGATACAAATGATTCCCCCTTATGAGATGGAAACCTGCATTTCTGCAGCTCCTCCTGCAGATTTCCTCTTGCTTTTTTGTATTGCAGTTTATTTTTCGTTAAAAATCCGCTTTCGCTTGAAATAAAAAAGAGAATCGGATATCTTTAAAACAGTATATCGTACGTGTGGACAGAATACTGCTGTTTTTAGGAGGCTGCTTATGCTGACGGATCGGATTGAAAAGATCAGACAGGATTATATCAATACCAAACCGGCGATCTCATATGAAAGGGCGTGGATCTGGACGGAGTCCCACAAAAAAACAGAGGGGCTTCCCATCTGCATCCGCCGCGCGCGGGCATTTTACGATACCTGCGATCAGCTGAAGGTACATATCTTCGACGGCGAACTGATTGTGGGTGCCGTTGGGGAATTCCGTAAATGCGGGATTCTTACCCCGGAATTCTCCTGGTTATGGGTAGACCGTGAAATGGATCATTTTGCTGACCGACCCCAGGATCCCTATCTGATCGCCGACGAGCAAAAGTCTTTTATCCGGAAGAATATCTTTCCCTACTGGAAGGGGAAATCGCTGGAAGAAGCGTTTCTGAGCCGCCTGCCGGAGGACACAAAGCACATCGGAGTGGACACCGGAGTGATCGACAGCGATTCCAAGTGGCGGCAGGCGGTGGGGGAAGTCACTCCGGATTACCAGGACGTGCTGTTTCAAAAAGGCTTCGGCGGCATCATTCGGGAAGCGGAAGAACATATTGAAAAGCTTGATCTGACGAAGCCGGAAGACGAGGAGAAAAAAGATTTCTATGAGTCCGTCATCTGGACATCAAAGGGAATTATCCGCTATGCCAACCGATATGGGGACGAGTCCGAGGCCATGGCGGCGAAAGAACCGGACGTCGAGCGTGCCGAAGAACTGCGGAGGATTGCCAGCATCTGCCGCAGGGTTCCGGAGAATCCCCCTGAAAGCTTCTGCGAGGCGGTCCAGTTCGTCTGGTTTGTGCAGATCGGCGGCATATTATCGGAAAATCCCCTGTCGCTGAATCCGGGCCGATTCGATCAGTACATGGATCCCTTTTATGAAGAGGATCTTCGGCGGGGCGCCGTCACGCCGGGCTCCGCACAGGAACTGATCGAAGCGCTGTGGCTGAAATATTCCGAATGGGTCTGGACGATCTCCTCGAATACGGCGGACTATTTCGCCGGGTACAACCAGTTCCAGAATTTAACGGTAGGCGGCAGAAAAAGCGACGGCCGGGACGGAACGAATCCGATCACCTACATGGCCATGAAAGCGACCGAGGAGGTCAAAACCCATCAGCCGGGCCTGTCCGTCCGGGTGCAGGCGGATTGCCCAAAGCAGTTTCTGGACGCCGTGACGCATCTGGTCAGCAAGGGAACCGGTTTTCCCGCAATCCACAGCGACAGTGTCGGGTATCAGATGCTGATCAATGCCGGGTATGAGCCGGATGACGCACGCGACTGGAATAACTGCGGCTGTGTGGTTCCCCACAGCCGCAAGACGGGAGAATGGACGGCAGCCGTAAATATGAATTTCGGCTCCGCACTGGAATACGCCTTGAATCAGGGCAGAAGCCTCATGACCGGTGAGAAAATGGGACTCGATGAAAAACCGGCCGATGAATTTCATTCATATGAAGAGGTCAAAGCAGCTTTTTTTCGGCAGTTTGACAATTTGTGCAGGCACTCCGTCATCTTAACGATTGAGGCACAGCGGCTTCATCGTGAAATGGTTCCCCGTCCCTTCTTGTCCTCCTGTATCGAAGCCTGCATGGAGAAGGGGAAGGACCTCTCCAAAGGCGGGGCCAAATACAATATCGGACCTGTCATTACAGGCATCGGCCTGACCGTGGTGGCAAATTCACTGGCCGCGGTCCGTCAGCTGGTCTTTGAAGACCGGGTGACCACCATGGCGGAGCTTGCAAAAGCACTGCAGGCAAACTGGGAAGGCTACGAAAAGCTGCGTGCCTGCGCACAATCAGTTCCCAAGTACGGCAACGACGACGATTCCGTCGATGATATCGCGATCGAAGTGGCGAATCATTTCTACCATGAAATCCATCCGTACCTCGACATTTTCGGGTCCCATTTCAATACGGCTTTTATGGGAATCTCCAACTACATTCCGATGGGCCGGGTCTTGGGCGCCACTCCCTGCGGCAGAAAAAACGGCGACCCTTCGAGCGAAGGCGTTTCCCCTTATGTCGGTACGGACCAATCCACCCCGCTGGCCGCGATGCGCTCCGCCGCGAAATTGAATCAGGAAATCCACTCCGGAGGAACTCTCCTGAACCTGCGGCTGAACCCTGATCTTGTGGCGTCGAAGCGCGGGCAGGCTAATCTCGGCGCCATGATCCAGACCCTGTTCTCCTTGGGGGGCTTCCATGTGCAGTTCAACTGCATTTCCTCAAAAGTTCTGAGGGACGCCCAGAAATGTCCCGAACAGTACAAAGATCTGTTGGTGCGTGTGGCGGGCTACAGCACGCAGTTCGTCAACCTTTCCCGCTCGATGCAGGACGCCATCATTGCCCGTACGGAGCACAGCGAGTTTTAGCCGCACGGCAGTGGAAGAAAGTCCGGAATTCTTTTGAAAAGAGAGGATGCTATGGGCGGGTACATTGTGCAGATGCAGAATTTTTCCATTAACGACGGGGAAGGAATCCGCACTGTCATCTTTTTAGCCGGCTGCCCGCTCCACTGCAAGTGGTGCGCAAACCCGGAGGGGATGAACCAAAAAAATCCGATGACGCATTGGGCCGAGACGGAAGAGATTTCATCCGAGATCGAGCGGCAGTCGATTTTTTACCGGTTTTCAGGGGGAGGAGTGACGTTTTCGGGAGGAGAAGCAACCGCGCAGCCGGAATTTCTGAGGGAATTGACGAACCTTTTCTACGACGAAGGATATAATCTGGCCATAGAAACATGCGGTCAGTTTGATTTTCCTACGATAGAACCTGTTCTGAAAAAGATGAATCTCGTTTTTATGGACTTGAAACAAATTGACCCTGAAAAGCATCGGCAGTACACCGGTGTTGACAATTCCCTGATTTTAAAAAATCTTCAAAGGACGGCACGCCTGGGCGTCCCGATGGTAGTCCGGATTCCGGTCATTGTCGGCGCCAACGCCGATGAAAAAAGCATGCGGGACGCATTTGTGTTCCTGCGGGACTATGCGCCGCCCGTTTCTTTGGAACTGCTGCCGTACCACCGGTACGGTGAGAGCAAATATGATGCTCTCGGTCTGGCACGTCCCGATTCCCGGTTTCAAATCCCCACCGTGGAACAAATGCGGGAACTGCAAGACATGGCCTGCGGATATGGGCTGAAAGTTGTATCTTACAAATAGTGATTAAGGTAGGTGAAGCATTTATGGAAGCAAAAGCGGAAGACCTGAACGGTATCATTGCGGAAAATTTGAAGGCGCTGCGCCGCGTGCGCGGCATGACGCTGGATGATATGGCATCGGCCACCGGTGTTTCAAAAAGCATGCTGGGGCAGATTGAACGGGGAGAATGCGGTTTGTCGGTGGCGACACTGTGGAAAATCACAACCGGTCTGAAAATCTCCTTTACAGCCCTGATGAAAGAAGGCCGCACGCAGACGGAGATCATCGACAATAAGTCGGTCACACCGTTGACGAATGGTCAGCCCGGTTTCCGCCTGTATCCTGTTTTCCCAACTGAGGCAGGGCGGAATTTTGAAATTCTCTATATTGAGCTGGATCCCGGTGCCGAGTCCTTTTCCGAACCCCATGAATCAGGGACGGAAGAATTCACACTGGTCTACGAGGGGATTTTGACGCTGACCGTAGGCGGCGAAACCTTTCAGGTACCGGCAGGACACTCCATCCACAACAGCGGAGATGTGTCCCATCGATATGCAAACTGCTCAAGTTCGCTCCTTCGTCTCTGCATGGTTGTCCGATATGCGGACAA
Source organism: Bacillota bacterium (assembly GCA_023460155.1). Lineage (GTDB taxonomy): Bacteria > Bacillota > Clostridia > Oscillospirales > Acutalibacteraceae > Caproicibacter. The sequence goes on from JAEWRF010000230.1 coordinate 4,377, forward strand.
GTAATGGAAGAAAATTATTTCCACGTAAATATTTTGAGCCAAAATTTTATAGAACAAAAGGGCAAGGCCTTTCAACCTTGCCCTTTTATCTTCGCCAACGGAAGCTCCGGCGGAACGGACCCTCATCCGGTGCTCAGGCTGGCTGAAGATTGTGGTGATCCACTTCTTCTCGGGTGGGAATCGAATCCGCCGCGCCTTTGCGGGAAACGGCGATCGACGAAGCCACCGAGGCCTTTTCAAGAGCCTTCGCAATGGAAAGGCCTTCCGCGATGCAGGCAATAAAGTAGCCGGTAAAGGTGTCGCCGGCCGCCGTTGTGTCCACAACCGGTACCTTGTAGATGCCGTGGCTTACGGACTGCTTCGCGTCGCGGTAAATTACGCCGCGTTTGCCCAGCGTAAGGATAAATGCGCTTTCCGGATACAGCCGGATCAGGCTG
>JAEWRF010000231.1 GCA_023460155.1 Bacillota bacterium
GGGCAACCCGGTACTGCTTCGGGATTTTATATTAATTCCCAAAAGAATCCCGTGACAATCGCAACTGTCTTAAGGTAAAAAATCAGCTAACGATCCTCTCAATTACAGTAAAGGCTGAAATTACAAGGGCTTCCAACTGCGGCAGATACGCAATTGGAAGCCCTTGGTTGATATGCGCAGACTAAACAGCCGGATTATTTACGCGCCCGGTCTGACTGTAGCCTTAAATTGGCGGCAATTCCGTTCAAAACCTCCATTTTCTCCTGATCGTTCAATCCGAGCTCATTCATGGTGCGCTCCACATAACGAAGGTGTAATCCGGTGAGCTGTTCGGGGAAATCCGAATTCCTGTGTGTGTCCGATTCACAGAGAATGATGCCCTTGATTTTGCTTTGTTTCAAACAAATCATCTCCCATTCGTCTGTATAAGGGATATGGGAAGATAAACTTGTCTTATGTCTGTGATTGCGGTAATTAACCGAATTATATAAAGTTAATTTCCGTTAAAACTATGGTATTATATTAGAAACGATACTTCGGCACAAGCTGCGGCGAATGGAATATGCAGCGGCCTGGTTGCCGAGAGGAAGCAAAGGAATGACAGCCGTGCCCGAACGGAAAGAAAATACTGTACCGCAAGCCGGTAAAACCTGCCCGCTGCACTTCTCCATGCAGCTGCGCCTCAGCAAGGAGCTGACTTTCTTCGGCCCCGGCGTTGCGCAGCTGCTGACGCTGGTGGAAGAAACCGGTTCCCTGAATTCGGCGGCGGGGAGAATGGGTATGGCGTACAGCAAAGCGTGGAAGATTATTAAAAAGGCCGAGCAGCAGTTGGGCTTTCCGCTGTTAACGCGTACGATCGGCGGGAAAAGCGGAGGGGGTTCGTCGCTTACCGAAGAGTGCAAAAGTTTTTTGGAACGTTATCTTACGCTGCAGAAAGCGGCCAACGAAGTGACGGACGGGCTCTTCCGCGAACTGTTTTCAACATATTTTTGATTGGCTGTTGATAAAGGAGAATTATTTATGAATGAACTGTACGAAAATCTGGCCGCTTCCCTGCGCAGGGGGGAAAGTGCGGAGCTTGTTGTGATTGTGGAAAGCTCCGGCTCCACGCCGCGCGGAAGCGGTGCCGTAATGCTCTGCTTTGAAAACAGCCCGTCTCAGGGTACCATCGGCGGAGGAAATCTGGAGTACCAGGCGCAGCGCATTGCTGCACAGGCGCTACGCGAAAAGAAATCATTCCTGCAGCTTTTCAGGCTTCATCCCAATGAAATTGCCGACTTGGGCATGGTTTGCGGCGGTGACACACTCGTGATGTTCCATCATTTTGACGCGCATGACCCGGAAATTCTGGCTCTGTGGGATCAGGTAGATGCCGTCGGAAAAAATCAGGTCAGAGCGTGGATTGTGACGGAAATTTCGGAGGACAGCACGTTCCGCACGGCGGTTTGCCGCTCACTGTCTGAAATATCGGCACAGTTTTCAGGCCTTTCCGGCGACGATATGCGCGAGCTCGGCAGGGAAAAATCCGTATTTTACCGGAAGGGTTCAAAGCAATACTATTCGGAACCGCTGACGCCGCCCGCGTGCGTCTATCTGTTTGGGGGCGGGCACATCAGCTATTGGCTTGCGCCCCTGCTGGATACCGTCGGATTCCGGACTGTGGTCTATGACGACCGCCCGGAATTTGCGAACAAAGACCGTTTCCCCACGGCTTCGCGTGTGGTTATCGCCGATTTTGACGCGGTGGAAGAAAATCTGAACATTATGCCCCATGATTATATTGTCATCATGACGAACGGGCACAAGCATGATTATTCCGTGCTTGCGCAGACGCTTCGCCTTCATCCGTTTTACATCGGTATGATCGGCAGCCGCCAGAAAATCGGGGTTACCTACCAGAAAATGATGCAGATTGACGGTTATACCAATGACGAGCTGCAAAAGGTGCACGCGCCGATCGGGCTGGGAATCGGTTCGGAAACGCCGGAGGAAATCGCGGTCAGTATCACGGCGCAGCTGATTCAGATCAGAGCAGGGAAAAGGGAATAAAAAATACAAAATATAAAAAGGGAACCGTAGACGGCTGCGCCGCTCGCGGTTCCCTTTTTGCTTATTTTTCGGTGGAATTCTTCATCAGCGCCTTTGCGCCGTCATCGCTCAGACTGTAGTGGTAAAAGAGCTGATAAAAATCTTCCGCTTCTTTCACCATATCGTATTTGTAAACATCGGGGTAAAGCAGATTCCCAAGCCATTTCACACCGAGCAGGCGGTTGATTGACGGCGGCCTGCCCATCCAGTTGTACGGCCCGATGGGAACTTCGTACACACGGCTGCTCTTGACCGCGGCAAAGTCTTTCCACAGCTTGTTGGAGCCAATAGATCCGTAGGCGCTGCCCGGGTCGAAAATAATCGCGTCAGGCGCCCATTTCATGACCTGCTCCATGGAAACATTGTTTCCGCCGGAGCCCTGCGTGTTGGGAATATCGGCAACATTCACCGCGCCGATCAGGTCAATTACGTCTGCGTGAATGGAACCTTTCGGATTGGTCTGCAGGCCGTCCTTTCCCAAACCGTAATAGACCTTAACGCGCTTGTCCTGCGGAATCGAAGCGCTTTTCTGCTTCGCATCGTCCAGCGTGAATTTGCAGTAATCGGAAAGCTTCTGCGCCTGATCTTTTTCATTCAGAATGTCGCCCAGCGTCAGGTAAGCCTGAGAGATACTGCCAAGCGTTGCTTCCACAAAAACGACCGGAATTCCGGTTTGCTTCTGCACGCCGTCCATATCCTCTTTTTCCGTGCCTTTTTTCTCGCCGATATCAATAATGATCTGCGGGTGTGCCGCCGCGAGCGCTT
>JAEWRF010000232.1 GCA_023460155.1 Bacillota bacterium
ATCCAAAGGGGTTAAAAACGCTGTTCTGATGGATGTCCTTGACACCCGCCTGGAAAAGGCAAAGAAATTGGGCGCAGATTACACTTTTAATCCTCTGCGTGGGGATCCGGTCGATTTTGTGAATCAAATCGCTGCCGAACGCGGCGGAGCGGACAGAATCATTATCTGTGCAAACGCGGGTTCCGTGTGGACACAGGCATTGAATATGCCGAGGCCGGGGGGGACCGTTGTCCTTGTGGCCGGAATCCGGAGTGAGGTTACATTCGCCCCCAAAATGATCACCGCCCGGGCAGCTCAGGTGATGTCTTCCATGACGTTCCTGAACAGCCACCTGCTGGAGGGAATCGACCTGATCCGAAAAGGGAAAATCGATGTTAACCGGATGATCTCTTCTATTGTCCCATTCGAAGACACCCAAAAAGCATTCGATGCGCTGGCGGCTCCTGACAATCAGGAAGTCAAAATCGTGATTCAATTTTAAAGGCGTTTTATTTCTGGTACAAACATAGAAACAATTCAATTTTCAATATATAATAAAAGGAGAACATGATGAAACTGGATCATATCGGGCTGGCGACGAAGGACTTTGAAAAGACCAGTCAGGCATTTTTGAATCTCGGATTTTCATTACTACATCGGGAGCCATCCATCCATGCCCCTAAAAACATGCGGATCAATCAAGTGTTTCTGAATGACTTTGTAATTGAAATTATGGGGGTAGCCGATCCCCATAAGCCTTCCTTTATCGATGAAGCGCTTGAAAGCACGACGCAGACGGTAACGCTGCATCATTTTTGCTGGCTTGTCGACGATATCAGCGCAACCTTCGACCGGCTTCTGAAAACCGGACATTACACGGTACATGAAGATATCACGGGAACCGTTCTTACCCCCGGCAACAAAATCGGATTTTTAAAACATGAAAATCTGAGATGGATTGAGTTTATAGAGAGGGTAACGCCGCGGACGCTGCCCGCGGTCAACCCGAAGCCCGAAATTTGGATGGGGCATATCGGCTATGTGACCAAAGACCTTGACGCGGCAAGCGAAGCGTTTTTGGAGCTGGGACTTGAACCGATGTATGAGAGCTATAAACACCATATTCCCAGAAATATGCTGATCAACCGCGAAAAGGTAAGCAACCTTGAGCTGGAAATCATGACTGTGGCGGACAGCTCCAAGCCGTCGTTTCTGGATGAAACACTCCAAACGATGGCGGCGGCGCCCTCCGGGCTGGAACATATCAACTACCGGACCGATGATATTTATCAAACGGTTTACAACTTAATCACGTTTCATGGTTTCCGCACCAGGAACCCGATTCAGACCTCCTATCTGTATCCGCCGAATAAAGGCACGGTTCTTTCAAACGATTATACAGGACTTGTGGAAATTTCTTATCTTGCAACTGAAATTTCCAGGTAAAAAGGATTCCTGTAAAATGACACATTCGAAAACCGCAGGAAAGAGGGAAATACATTGAGCGTCACCGCACTGAAATTTTCAGAACCGTATTATGAGACAAAATACCTGGAAGGCGAAAGCGAATATCAGGTCCATGAAAAAAGCATCATTTTCAATTTCTCAGAAAAGCCGGTCCTCATTAACAGTCGTCCTCTTACTTTTTTTCAATCGACGGTTGCTGTAAATACGGTGATCGGGGATCTGAACCGATGCTTGATTATTGAAGATTTCGATCATATACAAAATGTAAAAAATTTGTTCGGGCAGCTGCAGCAGAACTGGACTCTTGCGTGGGATCTTTCTCACGATGAACGGCACCGCGGGGTCCGTCTTTGGCGTTCTCCCAAAGAAACGCTCGATGATATCAAGATTGGTTTTCATTACGCCGGAAGCGTTCCGCTGAATGTAGGCCTGCACAACACGCACGGAAACGGACAGAATGTGAAGGAAGTCCACACCCAGATCATCGGTTTTGGGAAAATGCAGGAGTGTTATGAAAACGACTTGAATACTCTGTACAGAGAGGAATATATGGGGCCCGGGCATACTCATTCGATTATGTTTAATGAAAATGGGGAGTACCCCTGGCATCAATACGAGGCTTTGACCGAAGGGATTTTTATGTCGGTAAGTCAATACGCAAAGTAGGGTATTCCCTCTGCTTGAGCAGCCCTCAAAGCTGGTGAAAAAGCACCGGGATGATCGCAGCTGCTTTTCAAAAGTGGGGGGAGCGGAGACCCGTTTGGCAGCCCCGGATGTTTGGAGGATAAGGCATGAGCAGAGAGTTCGTTTTTGCAGAACAAAAAGACGCGGAGGAATTTCATCATTTCCTTCTGCGTGCATACGCATCCGATCTAAAAGTGGGAATTCATTTTGTGGCTTCGGAAGCGACTTTGGAAGATGTTACTGAGCATCTAAAATACAATCTGTGTTTTCTGATGAAAGAAGAGGGGAAAATTATTGCGTCCTGTTCCCTCAGAATGCCGTGGGGAAAGCAGCCGGGACCGTTTGGACTGCCTCACATTGGCTGGCTTTCCGCCGATCCGGACCGGCCTCATCAGGGAATCGGAGGCGAAATGCTGTCATGGACGGAAGACCATGTTCTTCGGGATCTTCTGAAAGCGCCGGCCGTTACGCTTGGAACGGCGAAAGAGCACCCCTGGCTGTGCAAAATGTATCAGAGCCGCGGATATGTACCGATCAAAACGGCAAATCTGGATCAGGACCATACGACGGTTTTCTTTCGGAAAGATCTTATGGAAGCGCAGTGAATAAGTGAGGGAGGGGATTGTCCATGGGACTGCAGGAACAATTGGTTCAATATCGAAGGGAACTGCATCGGTTTCCAGAACTGTCCATGAAAGAATATCAAACGACCCGGAACATTCGGCGTTGGCTGACGGAAAACGGAATTGCCCTGTTGGACTATCCGCTCGAAGTCGGTGCCGTAGCGGAAGTTAAAGGAGCAATGCCCGGCCCGACCATTGCTCTGCGGGCGGATATTGACGCTTTGCCCATCTCGGAAACTTCCGGTGTTGAATTTGCGTCACAGAATGAGGGAGTAATGCATGCATGCGGGCACGATTTTCACACGGCCTCCATGCTGGGAACAGCCATCCTTTTGCAGCAGATGAGGGAAAAGCTGAAAGGGTCTGTACGGATTATTTTCCAGCCCGCCGAGGAAACGGCGGCAGGTGCAAAATGGATTGTTGAAAAAGGAGTCCTGAAAGATGTGAAAGCCATTTTTGGCTTTCACAACCGGCCGGATTTAAAGGTCGGGGTGATCGGAATTCGTGAGGGCGCGCTGATGGCCAGCGTCGACCGGTTTGAGATCATCCTTTCCGGACGCGGCGGGCACGCAGGAATGCCGGAAAAATGCATCGATCCGATTGTGCTCGGCAGTCAGACGGTCCTTGCCATTCAGAGCATCGTCAGCCGTCGGCTCAGTTCCTTTGACAATGCGGTCGTGAGCATCACTCACATCTCTTCCGGAAACACCTGGAATGTCATCCCGGATCAGATTTATCTGGAAGGCACGGTGCGCACCTTTCAAAAGGGTGCAAGGGACCAGATTCCCGTCCTGCTGAATGAGATTGTCGACGGAATCGCTGCTGCAAACGGGGCGCAGGCCCAATTTATCTGGCATCCGCTGCTGCCGATGGTTGACAATTTTGCAGGCTTCACTTCTCTCGTGACGGAAACCGCGCGGGAAGAAGGATTGAACATTGTAGAAGGCGAACGAAATTCCGGAGGCGAGGATTTCGCCTATTACCAGACAATCTTACCGGGCTTTTTTGTATGGATGGGAGTGGAAGGAGACCGGGACTGGCATCACCCCGCTTTTCACTTAAAAGAGGAAGCCCTGGTGATTGTCGCCCGTTACTTTGCCCGTTTGGCGCAAAATGCTCTTGCGGAGCTGCAAGACACCTGAAACCGATCCAACCATGTATTGGTGGGGGGGTATCGTTAGGACAGAAAGCAGAATGGTCATTAATTTCTTTTCAAATGTCATACTAAAAAAATCTGCAAAAACTCTTGACAGCAGATTTTTCATGTGATATTTTTATTGAAACAAACCGTTGAAGCGGAGATAACGGTGATGATGCTCCTACAGAGAGCCTGCGAAGCTGAGAGTCAGGCGGAAAACAAATCATCAAATGGACCGCTGAGGGTGCAGTAAAAGGGGTAAAACCTGAGTATTCTGCAACGTGTGGGCATACGTCAGTTGCCGGGGATATGCTGGTATCCCGCAAAGTGTACGGTCTGACCGTAAATCAAGGTGGCAACGCGGATAATTTTTATTCGTCCTTGACAGAATTTTTATGATTCTGTCAAGGACGTTTTTTGTTCCCTGACGGAGTAAGAAAGGGGAGAAAACTGTGTTGAGTCCAACAATCGATGAAATCGGGAGGATCGCGGACAGCGGGGAGTACAAAACGGTGCCGGTGAGCATGGAAATTCTGTCGGACATTAAAACGCCGATAGAGGTGCTGCGAATCCTGAAAAACGTATCCACCCACTGCTATCTGCTGGAGTCCGTCTCCAGCTCGGAAAGATGGGGGAGGTATACTTTCCTCGGGTATGATCCGAAGCTGGAAATCACCTGCCTGAACGGAAAAATGAAGGTTGGTGAGCTGTCGTTTGAGACAGCGGACCCGGGAAAATATATCCGACAGATTATCGACGAGCACCGAAGTCCGCGTTTCGACGGGTTGCCGACCTTCACCGGTGGTCTTGTGGGTTATTTTTCCTACGACTATCTGAAATACGCCGAGCCGTCGCTGCGTCTCGACGCAAAGGACTCGGAGGGTTTCAACGACGTCGATTTGATGCTGTTCGACAGGGTAATCGCTTTTGATAACTTCCGGCAAAAGATCATACTGATCGTGAATATCGCTCTGGAAAATTATGAGACCGAGTACAACCGCGCGGCCATGGAGTTGGAACAGATGGCAGTGCTGCTCCGGAACGGCAGTCCTGCCGAGGACAACTGCGGAAAGTTCAGGTCGGAGCTTCGCCCGATGTTCAGCAGGGAGGAATACTGCGGCATGGTGGAGCGCGCAAAGCACTACATCAGAGAGGGAGACATCTTTCAGATTGTGCTTTCAAACCGCCTGGAAGCGGAGTATGAAGGGACGCTGCTGAATGCCTACCGGGTTCTGAGAACGGTCAATCCGTCGCCGTATATGTTCTATTTCTCCAGCTGCGATATGGAGGTCGCGGGTGCTTCCCCCGAAACGCTGGTCAGGCTGGAAGATGGGATCCTGCATACCTTCCCTCTGGCGGGAACGCGGCCGCGCGGAAAAAACGAGGCAGAGGACGCGGCACTGGAGCGGGAGCTGCTTCAGGACCCGAAGGAGCTTGCCGAGCACAACATGCTTGTTGACCTCGGGCGAAACGACATAGGGAAAATAAGCAAATTCGGAAGTGTCCGTGTCGAAAAGGTTCACTCCGTTGAGCGTTACTCCCATGTCATGCACATCGGTTCCACCATACGCGGCGAAATCGCCGACGGCAGGACTGCACTGGACGCGGTGGACGCGATTCTTCCGGCTGGTACGCTTTCCGGTGCTCCGAAAATTCGGGCCTGTCAGCTCATCAACGACCTTGAAAACAACAAACGCGGGATTTACGGCGGCGCGATCGGGTATCTGGACTTTACCGGAAACCTTGACGTCTGTATCGCTATCCGTATCGCATACAAGAAAAGCGGCAGAGTGTTCGTCCGAAGCGGCGCCGGGATCGTCGCGGATTCCGTCCCGGAACAGGAATATCAGGAGTGCATGAACAAGGCCGCCGCGGTCGTGACGGCACTGAAAATGGCAGAGGAGGAAGTGCTGTGATCCTTTTGATTGACAACTACGACAGCTTTTCCTACAACCTCTATCAGCTTGTCGGTTCCATTGACCCGAACATCAAGGTCATACGAAACGATGCAATGTCATCGGAGGAGATTGAAGCCATTGCCCCGGAGGCTATCATCCTGTCGCCCGGCCCCGGCAGGCCGGAAAATGCCGGAGTATGCATGGACGTGGTCAAAAAAATCGGTGAAAAAATACCGATTCTCGGTGTATGCCTCGGCCATCAGGCCATATGCACCGCTTACGGTGCGTCGGTTTCCTATGCGAAAAAGCTGATGCATGGGAAGCAGTCCTGCGCCAGACTTGACTCTGCCTGTCCGCTTTTTGCCGGATGTCCGGAGGTTGTTCCGGTGGCCCGCTATCATTCGCTGGCGGTGGTGGAGGAGACGATTCCGGACTGTCTGCTGGTCACCGCCAGAGCGGAGGACGGCGAGGTTATGGCGGTCAGCCACCGCAGCGGTCTCGTTTACGGCGTGCAGTTCCACCCGGAATCCATTATGACCCCGGATGGGAACACCATGCTGAATAATTTTTTACAAATTGCGAAGGAGCGTGCAAAATGATCAGGGAAGCAATCATCAAGATCGTGGATAAGCAGGATCTTACCTACGAGGAAGCCTACGCGGTCATGAATGAGATCATGAGCGGAGAGACCAGCCCGACGCAGAATGCCGCATTTCTCGCGGCTCTGTCCACCAAGAGCACCAAAGCCGAAACGATTAGGGAAATTTCCGGGTGCGCGGCCGCCATGCGCGATCATGCCATCCGGGTGGAGTCGGATATGGAAGTGATGGATATTGTCGGCACGGGCGGAGACGGAGCTCACAGCTTCAACATTTCCACCACAGCCGCGTTTGTGGCCTCGGCAGGGGGCATTCGGGTCGCTAAGCACGGCAACCGCGCGGCATCCTCAAAATCTGGCACGGCGGACTGCCTTGAGGCGCTGGGCGTCAATATTGATCAGGCCCCGGAGAAGTGCGTCGACCTGTTGAAGAATGTGGGAATCTGCTTTTTCTTCGCGCAGAAGTATCACACGTCGATGAAATATATCGGCGCGATACGCAAAGAGCTGGGCATTCGCACCGTGTTCAATATCCTTGGCCCGCTGACCAATCCGGCATCCCCTCAGATGCAGCTTCTGGGCGTTTATGATGAATCTCTGGTTGAGCCGCTGGCCCGCGTTCTTACCAGCCTTGGCGTCAGGCGCGGCATGGTCGTCTACGGGCAGAACAAGCTGGATGAAATTTCCCTCTGCGCGCCGACTGCAGTCTGCGAGTTCAGCGACGGAGAATATGAGCCCTATGTGATCCGTCCGGAGGACTTCGGCCTGACCCGCTGCACAAGGGAAGACCTTGAAGGCGGCACACCGGCGGAGAACGCGGCGATCACCCGGGCGATTCTGTCTGGCGGCGAACGCGGCGCAAAGCGCGGCACCATTTTGCTGAACGCCGGCGCAGCACTCTACATTGGCGGCAAGACGGAAACGCTGGCCGGGGGTGTAAAGCTGGCGGGCGAAATCATCGATTCCGGCGCGGCGCTTCAGCAGCTGGAAGCCTTCCGCGCGGCGTCGCAGAATTAGCGCCATGGATCGAATCCTCGAACAGTTGACCTCTCATGCCTGGGAACGTGTGGCGGCAGATCAGGCGGAAAACTCCGCCGATGTTCTACAGCAGCTCTGTGCCGTGGGCGCTGCTCCGGTACGGGAGCCGTTCTGCTTTGAAAAAGCCCTCGGGAAGCCGGGCCTTTCCTTTATCTGCGAGGTCAAAAAGGCGTCTCCTTCCAAAGGGATCATCGCGGAGACTTTTCCGTATCTTGAGATTGCGGAGGAGTATGAAAAGGCCGGGGCGGATTGCATTTCCTGCCTGACGGAGCCAAAATGGTTTCTGGGCAGCGACCGGATTTTCACGGACATCCGGGCGTGCGTCGGAACGCCTATGCTTCGCAAGGACTTCACCGTGGACGAATACCAGATCTATCAGGCGAAGCTCATGGGCGCGGACGCGGTGCTGCTTATC
>JAEWRF010000233.1 GCA_023460155.1 Bacillota bacterium
CTGCCGGTTCTGGCTCATCATGATGAGCGGCGCCTGAATGGCCGCCACGCAGGAGAGCACCAGATTCAGAAGGATGAACGGATACGGGTCGAACGAGTGAAGCAGAAAGAACACATTGCCGCAAATCCAGACGAGAATCACCATCACAAACAGAATGATAAAGATCCAGCTCCCGGCGAAGCGCGCGATTCCGTCCGCCGCCTTCTGCCCGAGGGTCAGTTTGTCCGGGTCCTTCCGATCCGTATTTTTTGAAAACTGCCGCTGAAGGATGAGATGGATCATTTCCTCACTGCCGACGTCCTCCTCCACGTCCTCCATGACGGTTCGGAGGATATCCAGCTTGCTTTGACCGTTTTCTTCTTCTGACTCCATACATTCCCCTCGCTTTCCAAATTTGATTTTCCTGAACCCGATTATAGCACAGGATGCGGCTTTCGGCAAAGCAAAAATGCGGGGCACTTCATCCTTTTATTCCGTTCCGTACGGCGCGGATATAATCCGGGAGCCCTGCTTCGAAATTCACGCCGAAGCGCACGTCCGTCCCCGCCTCAAACGTGCGGCGGATGCAGCCTGCCGTATAGTCGGCGGCGATCTGTGCCGCCTGCAGCAGCGGGATTCCGTTCGCCGCGACAGCCCCCACCAGGGCGCTCGCGAAGATGTCGCCCGTGCCGTGGTACATGCCCGGGAGCTTTTCGGAAAACGCATATCCGATTGCGCCGGTCTCCCGGTCGTAGCAGGCGCAGCCGGTGCGGCTTTCTTCAAAGCCGACGCCGGTCAGCACCGCGCGGCGCGGCCCGAGCTCCCCCAGACGGCGGAGAAGTCTCTCCACATAAGGCTTCTCAAGCGGTCCGGACCGGTACGGCTCCCCGAGCAGGAGCGCGGCTTCAGTCAGGTTTGGAGTGATCAGGTCCGCCCCGCGGCAGAATTCGGCCATGCCCGCCGGAAAATCCGGACCGAAGGAAGCGTACAGCTTCCCGTTGTCCCCCATGACGGGATCCACGCACACAAGAGTTTCCGGCGTGCGGAATTCCTCAATCAGGCGGGAGACAATGGCAAGCTGTTCAAAGGAACCGAGAAAGCCGGTGTAGATCGCGTCGAACCGGAGACCGACCGACTTCCAGTGCTCCGCAATTTTCGGAAGATCCGCCGTCAGATCGCGGTAGGTGTAACCGGGGAACCCGCCGGTATGCGTGGAGAGGACGGCAGTCGGGATCACGCTCGTCTCCGCCCCCGCGGCCGAAAGGATCGGCAGAGCGACGGTCAGCGAGCATTTTCCGAAACAGGAGATATCATTGACGGCCAGTATTTTTTTCTGCATCGGTGTTTCCTTTCCGGAGTTTCCCTCCATACCGAAAAATCCCGCCCTCCCTGCGTTCCCGGGAGGGCGGGGTGAAATGCCATAAAAGTCTGGGCTCAGTACTTCTGAAGGTAATTGGCGATTTCCCAGTCCGTCACGGAGCGGCTGAAATCCGTCCACTCGCTCTCCTTGGCCAGCAGGAAATTCCGCAGCGCATGCTCGCCGAGTACCCCGGTGAGCACCTCGTCCTTTTTCAGCTCCCCGATGGCGCTCTTCAGGTCCAGCGGAAGGGTCTCAATGCCGAGCTGCGCAAATTCCTCGGCGGTCATGCTGAAAATGTTTTTGTCCACGGCGGGGGGCGGCGTCAGCTTCCTGCGGATTCCGTCGAGTCCTGCGGCAAGGCAGCAGGCGAACACCAGATACGGGTTCGCGGAAGGATCCGGCGAACGAAGCTCCACACGGGAGCCCTTTCCGCGCGGAGAAGGAATGCGGATGAGAGGGCTGCGGTTCCGGCACGACCACGTGACGTGAATTGGCGCTTCGTAACCCGAAACCAGCCGTTTGTAGGAGTTGACCGTCGGGTTGCACACGGCGGTGAGCCCCTTGGCATGCGCGAGGATGCCCGCCATAAACCGGTACGCCGTTTCGCTCAGGCTGTTGCCCTGCGGATCCGAGGGGTCCTCGAACAGATTTTTTCCGTCCTTCGTCAGCGACATGTTGATGTGCATGCCGGAGCCGCTTTCGCCGGTCTTCGGCTTCGGCATAAAAGTGGCGTACATGCCGGAAGCCTGCGCGATGGATTTCACCGCCATTTTAAAGGTCATAATATTGTCGGCGGCCTGCAGGGCCGTATCGTATTTGAAATCAATCTCGTGCTGGCCACCAGCCACCTCGTGGTGGGAAGCCTCAATCTCAAACCCCATGCTTTCCAGGGTCAGGCAGATTTCCCGGCGTACGTCGCCGCCCATATCGGCGGAGTCGAGGTCGAAATAACCCGCGGTATCATAGGTTGAGGCGGTCGGCTGCCCGAAATCATCCACGCGGAACAGGAAGAACTCGCACTCCGGCCCCACGTTGAAATCATATCCGAGCTCCGCGGCTGCCGCGACCTGCTTTTTCAGAATGCGGCGGGGATCCCCTTCGTAGGGTGCCCCCTCGGGCGAATACACGTCGCAGATAAAGCGCGCCACTCCATAGTGGGAAGGCCGCCACGGGAGCATATTGAACGTATCCCGGTCCGGCCACAGGCACATGTCGGACTCCGCATCCCTCGCAAATCCGTCCAGAGAGGAACCGTCGAACACGCACCGGTCGTCCAGCGCTTTTTTAAGCTGGCTCTTGGTAATGGCGACATTTTTCAGCGTTCCGGTGATATCCGTGAACTGCAGGCGAATAAAGTTGACGTCGTTCTCTTCCACAAGCCTTAAAATGTCTTCCTTGCTGTAATGGCTCACTCCAGTTACCTCCCTGACAAAACGTAAAATCCAGCAAAAAAGCCCGGCACCTCGTGTCGGACTTCATCGTCCCTGTGAGACAGCCGTTCATTCGGCTACTACTCTGCCTTATTTTATACCATAATCTCATAAAGTTGCAACCCCCAAACTGAATGTTTGCAAATATTATTTCCAATTTTCGGCCGGACCGCATGCGGACTTCCATTTCCGCCGATAATGTGATATGATATTACATAATATACCTTGCGGCTGATCAATGCCGCCGACAAACAGAGAGGATGTGTTCTTTTCCCGATGGACCCGCAAACAGACGAAGCCATAAAAAAACGACCGGGAAAGTATCGGATTTTGCTGGCTGCGGCGGCAATTGTTCTGTGCGCAGGCGCTGTCGCGCTGGCTACCAGCACGAAATTTTACGGTGCGGCTGCTCCCGCCGCCCATTGGGTAAGTTCCGCTCCGGTTACGGTATCCTCGCCGTCTTCCGCCCCTGCGGACAGTTCTTCCGTCGGACAACTCCCTGCAGCTGCCGCGCCGCAGACGCCGTCCGCAAAACCCGCGCAGTCCGCAGTCCAGACGATTCCGCTTGCGCAGGCAGTCAAGCCGCTATCCGTGCAGGTTTCCATTACCCGGCAGAACGTCACGGTACTGGACGCAAAGGGCCGCGTCGTCAAGGCCTTTACCTGCTCCACCGGCAAAAAGGGAAGCGATACGCCTACGGGCACCTTTACCGTTGCAGAACGCGGCCAGTCCTTTTACAATTCTTCCATCAATGAGGGCGCCTATTACTGGACGCAGTTTTACGGGGATTACCTGTTCCACAGCGTTCCTTTTAACGGAAGCCGTGAAATGGAGCCCGAGGAGGCCGCGAAGCTTGGCACTCCCGCGTCGCACGGCTGCGTGCGTCTGGCCGTGGCCGACGCCAAGTGGATTTACGATAATATTCCGAAGGGAACCAGGGTTTCCATCGCCTGAACCGAATGTACATACAGACCGCCGCCCGGGGAAAAGAGCCCCCGGGCGGCGGTTTTACAATTTATTCAACCTTATGCCGCACGGGCATGGTATGATGGAATCAAAATCAGTCTGCACGGCAGAAAAGAGGGAATCTTCCTATGAATTTTCTTTATCGGCTGAATCAGTTCATGGCCGGGCGGTACGGTATGGACCAGCTTTCCATCGCGCTGACGGTCGTCTACTTTGTTCTCGCGTTTTTTGCGAACTTTGCCCGCATCCCGCTGCTCCTTCTCCTCGGCGCAATTCTGGTATGCTGGGTATTCTACCGCATGCTCTCCCGCAACATCGGGCGCAGGCGGATGGAGAATGAGTACTTTCTGCGCTTCTGGAGGAGCTTCTCCGGCTGGTTCCGCAACGGCTCCGCCCGGTTTCACCGCTGGCAGAACGCCGTAACGGCCCGCGCCGCCGACCGGCAGACCCATCGGTATTTCAAGTGCCCGAACTGCAAAAACACACTGCGGGTGCCGAAGGGGAAAGGAAAAATTGCGATCCGCTGCCCCGTGTGCGGAACCGAGTTTATTAAAAAGGCTTAAACCTTTTGAAACTACGGCCGCTTTGCTCTCCCCGACGAAAGCCACAGGCTCAGTGCAATGCCCGCGACGGCGCAGAGCACGGCGGCAAGCATCCCGGTGAAAAAGGACGGCATCTGATCCCGGACAAGCACAACCCGGACCGTATTTTCGGGCGCATGTGCCTGTGCCTGTGCCGCGGAAACAAAACCGGCGGCGGGAACCGCCTCCGGCTCCTCGCTCTCAAGGCTTTCCCCCGCCCGTGAAGCGGCTGTGCCGGCCGAGTTCGGGCCGGATGAGATGTTCTTCTCTCCCGAAGAAACCGTTCCAGCGGCGGGCGCCGACCGCGGGGCGGAGGATTTTGCCGCCCTGCCGCTTCCGGCTGACCGAGAAGAGGCCGCGGGCCTGTTCCCAGCTTGGGAGGACGGCGGCGCTTCTTCGCGGTGCACCGTCACCTGATAGACCGTTTTGGAACTTCCGTCCTCCGAGGTAACGGTGATCGTAATCGGCGTATCGGAGCCGGCGGCATGCAGGGATTTCCGGCTGATTTTCACTCTTCCTCCGTCGGCGGCGTCGGCGTAAAAGGTGACCGATTCCACGCTGCTTGCCACCCTCATGTCATAATCGAGTACATCCGGAGAAAAATCGGGGGAAAGGCGGCCCGGCGAAGGCTCAAGATTGCTGAGCTCCGCACGGGACGAAGACCCGCTTGCAATCCGGAGCTGCATGGCCTCGCCGCAGTCGGATCCTAAAACGCCGCCGCTGTAGCCGCAGATCTGATCGATGTCCGCGGTCACGGTGCTCTGGCCCCGCTTTGCGCCGCCGCGAACCTCAAAGACAAACGTCAGGATATTCCCGGAAAGCGAAGGGGCTGAGCCTGTGTCCGTATTGCAGACATAGACGCAGCAGACGGGATTCGAAACGCTGTTGGTTTCCAGTGTTCCGCTCTGAATCTTTGCGGAGGACTCCGTTCCGGCAAATGTGAGGGAATCGGAATCGTAGAAAACCCGGGCGCGGAATCCGGCGGCCGGTTCCGCGGAAGCGCGCGCCTGCACCTGCACACGGACAAGGTCTCCGGCGGAAGCCTCTTCACGGTTAAGGCTGAACGTGAAATACGGAGCCGTATCCGCTTTTGCTCCGGCCGGCCGCCAAAAAAATGCAGCCAGAAAAAGAAGAAGAAGGGTCGCCATAAAACGTCTGCGCATTGTATCTCACCGTCTTTTAACAAAACAGCCCTGCCGGAAAACCGGCAGGGCTGCGTTTGACTAAATCCATATTCAGGCTGTAACAGTCTGCTCCACGCCCGCCGGACGCATCTCGCGCAGACGCCGCTTCCGGAGTACCTGCAGGCGAAAGCGGTTGTACCGCTGAACCACCGCGAACGGCAGATTGCCGAGCAGAATAAAGAAGGAAGCGATCACCCCCACCAGCAGGGGATTAATCAGCAGGACCAGAATAGCACAGACACAGTTTTTCATATGCATCCATTCCCCGCGGCAGGTCTCCAGAATAAACTGATCCAGATAATCAACCGAGAGGTCGGTCAGATGCTGTTTGGAAAAGCCATCCTTGCCGATATGCTGCGGAAGTCGGTCCTTCCAGAGCTGTATTTTTAAGTTATCCCGGTACCACCGGCCCCCGTGCTCCCACGGTTTGGCCGCGTAGCGTCCTTTTCCCGGATCGAATCTGGAACTTGAAAGCTTTGTACATGCTAAAAAAACCACAAGATGCCAAAGCCCGATCAGAACCAGATTCCAAACCAGCATATTCAGAAACGAAAGGTTTTTAAGCATCCTCATCACTTCCCGACAAAAAATAGGCCGAACGGTCTGCCTTTCTATCCTATGCTATGCGCTTAGTTAATATTAGTATAATACAATTTTAATCTCCGTGCAAGACGTAAGTTATTCCCTCGCGGCCCACCGAAGTCGGAAACAGGAATTCAGGCGGTTGAAAGAATCCCGGGCCCGAAGTTCCGCACACGGTGCGGCTGCTTGATTTCGACGCGCTCCGCACAATTTAGAATTGTAATGATCAGTGAGATTATTTTCCCCAACGGCAGCAGAAAATGCGTGCCCTGTTTCATCGCAGTCCAACAGAATTCTGCCGTGTCAAAAGCCGGCGTCCTTTTTGGGACGCCGGCTTTTTTGCTGCGCCGAAACGGCTCAGTGGAACGTATAAAGAGCCTGATAGGGATTCTTCGTATTCGGCGTAAGGAGGTAAAATTGCTTTTTCAGAATTTCTGCCTTGTCAAGCGAAAAAGTCCGGCAAAAATCGTCAAGGTGGCCGTCGATTGCCGCCATGTCTTCTGCCGTAGCCGGGGCCGCGTTCACCTGCCGGGGCAGGTCCTTCGGCAGCTCGTCGCAGCGCAGGTACATGCGGCCGCCGTGCATCCCCGTGCAGCACAGATTCCCGACCGGCGTTTTCCGCTGCGAATTCAGCCCCAGCACGATGATCGTGCCGCCGGCCTGATATTCGCCGAGGAAGCTGCCCGCTTCCCCGCCCACGACGATGAGCGGCTGCTGGGTTTTGTACGCCTTCATGTGGATGCCCACACGGTAGCCCGCATTGCCCCGCACGAAGATTTTTCCGCCGCGCATGGAGTACCCGGTCGCGTCGCCGCTGGAGCCGTCGACAATGATCGCGCCGGCGTTCATGGTATCGCCCGTCTGGTCCTGTGCGTTGCCGGAAACCCGGATGATCCCGCCGTTTAAATAGCAGCCGAGGTCGTTGCCCGGCACGCCGTTGATTTGCAGCGTTTTTTCGCCCATGCCCGCGCCGATGTACCGCTGTCCCATGCAGTTTTCCACCGTGATTTCCGTTTCAAGGGAAACGCGGATTTCCTCGTTAAGCTCGCGGAACTGCTTTCCCTGTGCATCAATCCGAATCATTTCGCACCTCCGAGTTTCGCCGCGCGCTGGTCGAACGCGAACGCCATCAGCTGCGGCTTCTGCTTCAGCAGCTCGAAATCGACGGAATCGATCGGCGTGGCTTCGCGGATCATCGACGTGTAGATTCCGGCCCGCGCTACATTGCCGATCAGGATAAAGCCGCGGAGCCGATTGTCCTTTGTAACCAGCTTTTTATAGGTATCATTGGATTCTTCCGTCCACTCCTCGCCGTCGTAGCTTCCGGCGGTGATGATGTGCTGGCCGAAAAATCCGATGGCGTTCATCGGGATGGCTTTGTCAAATACCTTTTCTCCTCCGGCCATGTTGACTCCGGCCGTTTCCCCCTGCAGATAAGCGTTGGGCAGGATGGCGAGAATGCGGGTCTGGCCGTCCGCGATGTCGAGACACTCGCAGCAGTCCCCCGCCGCGTAGATATCCGGCACGCTGGTGCGGCTGTGCTCGTCGATCGTAACGCCGCGCCCGACCCCGCAGCCGGCCTCTGCGGCAAGCTGGGTGTTCGGCCGCACGCCGACCGCGACAACGAGGATGTCAAAGCCCACCCATTTTCCGCTTTTCAGCTCCGCGCCGTCCGGGCCGAACTGAGCAACGCTGTCGTTCAGATAAAAGCTGAGGCCCTGCCCCTCCAGAAACTTTTGCATCATGGCGGAGCCCTTTTCGTCGAGAATGCTCGGCAGGATGCGGTCGGCCAAGTCGACCACCGCAATCGACTGCACGCGGTCGCGGATCCCTTCGGCGCATTTGAGGCCGATGAGTCCCGCGCCGACGATGAGCACCCGGCTTTCCTTCGTCAGCGCCGCTTCCAGGGCCTTCGCGTCGTCAAGCTTCATGAAAGAGAACTTTTTCTCCACACGGTCAAGGCCTTCCATCGGCGGAACAAACGGGCGCGAGCCGGTCGCAATCAGCAGCCGGTCGTACGGAACGGACTCCCCGTTTTCCAGAAGCACGGTTTTCGCACTCGGATCCACTTTTTCAGCCTTTACCCCGAGAACGGTTTTCACGCCGTTCTTTTCATAGAAATCGTCGGGGCGATATTTCATCTTCTCCAGCGTCGTGCGCCCTTCCAGCAGGTAGGAGATCAGCGGACGGGAATAAACCGAATACGGCTCGTCGGAGATCACCGTGATCGGGCCGGACGGATCGACGGAACGGATTCCCTCGATGCAGCCGACCGCAGCAGCGGAATTCCCGAGAATGACATAATTCATTTTCGCTCACCTCTCCTCAAACACGATGGCCCGGTTGGGGCAGCCCTTGACGCAGGCGGGTTCGCCGAACGAATTGTCGGTGCAGAGCTCGCATTTCTGAATCGCGTGGCCGTCCGGCGACGGCATGACCGCGCCGTAAGGGCAGACCAGGATGCAGGTGTAGCAGCCGACGCATTTGTCCTTATTCACATGGATAATGCCGTCCGTGCGGGTCAGCGCACCGGTGATGCAGCTTTTTACGCAGATCGGGTCGGTGCAGTGGCGGCACGAAACCGCGAAGCTGATTTTGTTTTCGCCCTCAATCTGGATGCGGGGGTGAATCTTCACATCCTTGAGCGCCTTGACCATGTCGGTTTCGCCGGAATTGGCAAAGGCGCAGTTGTATTCGCACAGATGGCACCCCAGGCACCATTTTTCATTCACATAGACACGTTTCATCGCTTATTCCCCCGCATGCTTGATTCCGAGGATCTCAAGCTCTTTTTCGTTGAGGCCCACGCCGCGCAGCATCAGGCGGTTGCCGCGGAGCGCCTCAATCGAGTTGATTCCCATGCCGCCCATCATTTCCATGATCTCGTGCTGCCAGGCGGAGACGAGGTTCACCAGGCGTTTGTAGCCGATGTCCGGGTTCAGGCGCTTGACGAGGTCGGGCCGCTGAGTCGCGATGCCCCAGTTGCACTTGCCGGTCTGGCAGGTGCGGCACAGGTGGCACCCGAGCGCAAGCAGCGCGGCGGTCGCGATATAGACGGCGTCCGCGCCGAGCGCGATGGCCTTGATAATATCCGCGGAATTGCGGATGCTCCCGCCGACGATCAGCGACACGTTGTTGCGGATCTTCTCCTGGCGGAGCCGTTCGTCGACGGCGGCAAGCGCAAGCTCAATCGGGATGCCGACGTTGTCGCGGATGCGGGTCGGCGCCGCGCCGGTGCCGCCGCGGAACCCGTCGATGGCGATGATATCTGCGCCGCTGCGGGCAATGCCGCTCGCGATGGCCGCCACGTTGTGCACGGCAGCGATTTTTACGATGACCGGCTTCTGATAGTTGGTTGCTTCCTTTAAGGAATACACCAGCTGGCGCAGGTCCTCAATCGAATAGATATCGTGATGGGGCGCGGGCGAAATCGCGTCGCTCCCCTCCGGGATCATGCGTGTGCGCGACACGTCGCCCACGATCTTCGCGCCCGGAAGGTGTCCGCCGATGCCGGGCTTCGCGCCCTGCCCAATTTTAATTTCAATGGCCGCGCCCGCGTCCAGATAGCCCTTATGGACTCCGAAGCGCCCGGAGGCAACCTGAACAATGGTATTCGGGCCGTACTTATAAAAATCTTCGTGCAGGCCGCCCTCGCCGGTGTTGTAATAGGTCCCGAGCTCCTGCGCGGCGCGCGCGAGGCTTTCGTGCGCGTTGTAGCTGATGGAGCCGTAGCTCATGGCGGAGAACAGAATCGGCACCGCCAGCTTGAGCTGTGGGGGCAGATTCGTTGTGTTCAGGCTGCCGTCGGCGTTGCGCTCCATCTTTTCGGGGCGCTTGCCGAGGAAGGTCTTCGTCTCCATCGGCTCACGCAGCGGGTCGATGGAGGGGTTCGTCACCTGCGAGGCGTTGATGACCATCTTATCCCAGTAGACCGGGAACGGCCGCGGGTTCCCCATGGAGGAAAGCAGCATGCCGCCCGTCGCCGCCTGCCGGTAAATTTCGCCGATGGTGTCGTTGCTCCAGTTCGCGCTCTCGCGGAACGTATCCGGGTTTTTCACGATTCTCAGCGCATGGGTCGGGCAGAGCGCCACGCAGCGGTGGCAGTTCACGCACTTCGACTCGTCGCTCTGCATCCGATTGGTTTCCGGGTCATAGGAATGCACTTCGTTCGCGCACTGGCGTTCGCAGACGCGGCAGGCAATGCAGCGCTGCGGGTCGCGCAGGACTTCAAACTGAGGAATGATATATTCGACTGCCATTATGCCTGCACCCCCTCGTTCAGCGAAATAATCACCGGCTCGCCGCCGCGCGGCGACCAGATGCGGTCAAGTTCGGGCTCAACCGTGCGGATGGCGCATTCCTCGCTGGCCACATAGGTGCGGTCTCCCTTTTCGGCCACCACCATGGAGCGCAGTTTTAAGCGGTCGTTCAGAGCCATCAGCCCGCCCGTATAGCCGAGCAGGATGGAGAACGGCCCTGTGATGAGCAGGCTGGAATACACGTTGCGCAGGTAGGTATAGCGCGCCTTTTCTTTTTCGTCCATGCGGTCGATCTCATCCCAGAAAGGTGCGGCGATCACGTCCGCCGTTTCCTTCAGGCTCAGGCCCTGCCGGCGGTTCAGGTAATCAATGATATAGGTAATAACCTCCGTATCGGTCAGGAGGGTGCAGTCGTAGCCGAACATTTCAATAAAACGCCGGTTCGCGTCGTAGGAGGAAATCTCCCCGTTATGTACGATGGAATAATCCAAAAGCGCAAACGGATGCGCGCCGCCCCACCAGCCCGGCGTGTTGGTCGGGTAGCGCCCGTGCGCCGTCCAGCAATAGCCCTCGTACTCCTCCAGCCGGTAAAAGCGCCCCACATCCTCCGGGAACCCGACCGCCTTGAAAACGCCCATGTTTTTGCCGCTGCTGAACACATAGGCCCCGCGGATCTGGGTGTTCACCTTCATGACGAAGCGCGCCACAAACTCCCGCTCGTCAAGGCCGGTATCCTCCAGCGCTTTCTGATAAGGCAGCCCGAAATAGCGCCAGATTGCCGGCTCGTCGGTAATTTCCGGAATGCGGCGCGTCGGAATCTTCTCCGAAACCGAAAGGTCGAAGGCGGCCCCGATCGCCTGCTCGCACTCCTCCTTCGCGCGCACGCTGTCATAGAAGACATGAATCGCGTAAAGGTCGCGGTTGCGCGGGTAGATTCCGTAGGCGGCAAAGCCGCCGCCGAGGCCGTTGGAGCGGTCGTGCATCGGCTCGATGGAGCGGATGACCGCCTCCCCGCTGAAACGCTCCCCGCTGCGTGAAATAATCCCGGATATGGCACATCCGGAAGGGATCCTCACATTGCCCTCTGTCTGCATATTCAAGCAAGCCTCCTTGCAGAAAAATCCGATTTTGCCCCTCAGGCGGTCTTTTCTCCGGCCCATTCTGCCTTTTTGAACGGATCCGAACAAATCCGGTCGTGGGGGTTGACTAATTTTATAACGTTGTTTTTGTTAAAACTTATTTTAATTTGTTTTTTAATGATATATTGTTTATCTATTAAAGTCAAGTGGGTTTGCATCATTTCCCTGATCTTCCTGCATTTTGTCTATGTTCCATAATTATATTAATAAAACGAAGCGGTTTTACAGCATTCCTTCAAATTCGTCTATTTTGCCGCTGTACAATTGACTTTTCCCCTCAACGGCAATATAATGAAAACAATACAGCAAAGATGTTGTAAGGGTTTTTTGTCATACCCTTATGACGTCTTTTATTTTTTTAAAATTATATAGGGAGTGAATTTCTGATGAGCAAGGTCCCTGAATTATTTGGCAGTCTCGTATTTAACGACACCGTCATGAAGGAACGGCTTCCGAAAGCCACGTACAAAGCTCTTAAAGAAACACGGGAGCAGGGCAAACCCCTGGATCCGAAGGTTGCTGACGTCGTAGCCAACACCATGAAGGAATGGGCCCTCGAGAAGGGCGCAACTCATTTCACCCACTGGTTCCAGCCGATGACCGGCATCACGGCGGAAAAGCACGACAGCTTCATTTCCCCGGTCGGCTGCGGCAAAGTTCTGATGGAGTTCTCCGGCAAAGAGCTCATTAAAGGCGAGCCGGATGCCTCCAGCTTTCCGTCGGGCGGCCTGCGCGCCACCTTTGAAGCCCGCGGCTACACCGCATGGGACCCGACCAGCGACGCTTTCATCAAAGGGAACTCCCTTTGCATCCCGACGGCGTTCTGCTCCTACGGCGGCGAAGCGTTGGATAAAAAGACCCCGCTTCTTCGTTCCATGGACGCCATCAGCAAGCAGGCTGTTCGTATTCTCCGCCTGTTCGGCAACACCGGCACGAAGCATGTGACGACCACGGTCGGCCCGGAACAGGAATATTTCCTTGTGGATAAGGCCCTTTATGAAAAGCGCAAGGATCTTGTATACACCGGCCGCACCCTGTTTGGCGCGAAGCCCCCGAAGGGCCAGGAGCTGGAGGATCACTATTTCGGCGTGATCAAGCCCCGCGTCGCGTCGTTTATGAGCGACCTGAACGAAGAACTCTGGAAACTCGGCATCCTCGCAAAGACCGAGCACAACGAGGTTGCCCCCTCCCAGCACGAGCTGGCTCCGATCTTTACGACCAGCAACGTTGCAACCGACCACAACCAGCTCACGATGGAGCTGATGAAAAAGGTTGCCACAAAGCACGGCCTGGCATGCCTGCTGCATGAGAAACCCTTCGACGGCATCAACGGCAGCGGCAAGCACAACAACTGGAGCATGTCCACCAGCGACGGCGAGAACCTGCTGGAGCCCGGCGATTCCCCGCGTCAGAACGCACAGTTCCTGCTCTTCCTCACAGCCATCATCAAGGCGGTTGACGAACATCAGGACCTGCTCCGCATCTCCGTCGCGAGCGCAGCGAACGACCACCGTCTGGGCGCCAACGAAGCGCCTCCGGCCATTGTTTCCATGTTCCTCGGCGACGAGCTGACCGCTGTCCTCGATTCAATCGAGAGCGGAAAGCCTTATTCGCAGAAGGATAAGGTATTCATGGAGATCGGTTCCGACGTTCTGCCCCGGTTCCCGAAGGACACCACGGACCGCAACCGCACTTCTCCGTTCGCCTTCACCGGCAATAAGTTCGAGTTCCGCATGGTCGGCTCCTCCGATTCCATCGCCTGCCCGAACATGATGCTGAACACCATCGTCGCCGATGAGCTCTGCCAGTTTGCAGACGAGCTCGAAAAAGCGAATGATTTCAAGGCGACGCTTGCAAAGCTGATCCAGAACACCATCAAGGAACATAAACGCATCATCTTCAACGGCAACAACTACGCGCCGGAATGGGTGACGGAAGCCGAAAAACGTGGCCTGCTGAACCTGCGCTCCACCGTGGAAGCTCTGCCGAACTATATTAAGCCCGAGAATATCAAGCTGTTTGGGAAATTCGGCGTTCTGACCGAGACCGAGGTCCGTTCCCGCTACGACATCCAGCTGGAAAATTACTACAAGCAGATCAGCATCGAAGCGCTCACCATGGTCGATATGATCCGCAAGGACATTCTGCCGGCCGCTGCTTCCTATATGAAGGATCTGAGCAAAACCGCCGTCCTGAAGAAACAGGTTGACGCAGAACTCTGCTGCGGCTTTGAAAAATCCCTGCTGAAGAAGCTTTCTCCGCTTGCAACCAAGCTCAGCGAGCAGGCCGATCAGCTAGATGCGGCGGTAAACACCGACAAAGCCTTCGCGGATACTTACGCGGAAGCCTCCTATTACC
>JAEWRF010000234.1 GCA_023460155.1 Bacillota bacterium
GCGTAGTTCTTACTATTCTTGTAAATTAAGTATATCTCCTAAACAAATGTATGTATGAATAATACATTGTGCGGCCTCTTGCTTTGAAATAGCTGCATGAACTCCTTTACACTGTAAGTTGTTAAGATTTTCAATCCAATCCAAAGTGTAAAGTATATTGCTACCTACCACGCTATTAGAAACCGCTTTATCTTGAAGCACTTCGATTACAGCGGAAATCTTGTTAATATAATGGTCGCCACTAATATCAATTTCTTTGCCAGATTTAGTTTTATATTTCTCTTCGGAGTATTCAGGAAAATATTTATTGAACAATTCCGTTGCTGTATTTTCAAAAAGTCTTCTACAGGTTGTAAGCGCCTGCGAAAATAGTTCAGGATTATCAGAATTGATTTTGTCTTCTATTGCTTTCAGTTGATGAATGGTTTGTGATGAAAGCTTAGTAAAATAATTATCTACGCTTGCTCTGTAGGCAGAAAAAACATTTTGTGCCGCATTGCCAAAAGCTAATTCAATATTTTTTTGTAAAGCATAATTATAGTATTGGGATTGTAAAATAGATAACCTTTTTCTATCTTGTGATATTTCCGTAAGAACGTTTTGAGTTGATTTAGCAACGGTTGCTGTCAAGTTATTCATAGCCAAAAGAGCATATTGACCTGAAACAGATGCCCCCTGTGTAGTAAAATTACTTATCGCCTGTTGCTTGCCAGTAATACTTTCTTCAAGTTCTGATGCCAACGATAAAAAAATTTTATTTTCTCCATCTTCCATATATCCTCGTCCATTATTGTATCCAATTTTCCAAGCATCTAATGGAATAAAACCTTTTGCATCTTTTGGATACCCACCATATTCATATTCAAGCCATTTTATAGCCTCTATATCATCTAATAATCTAGCAATTCTAAGACATTGCAAAAGTGCTGAGGATGTAGATATTGTCGTATTTTCAACACCTTCAAGTACACGTTCGCTTGTCGCAAGTGCTTGTTCTATCTTATTCATCAAAATCTCCTCCTCAGCAGTTTAAATACAATTATAATTCCATATTTACCCAAATTCAACGTACAATGAAAATAATATTGTTTTAGAACATTGCCATACAGGGCAAAAAAGATCTGGAGTAGTCTGAAAACCGTCCCGCCGAACAAATCTTAATTTTTCCGCCATTTTAAACGGCGGGCCTTTGACCGCAGGCTCGGCCTGCAAAAAAAGCGGGAGCAGTCCGAAGACTGTCCCGCTTAATAAATCTAAACTTTTCCGCCAAGCTGAACGGCGGGCCCTTGCATGCAAACTCAGTTTGCCTTAGGCTTTGCCTGCGCAGCCGAGAACGGTGTTGATCTTGTGCTCAACGATATCCTTAATCGCCTGACGTGCGTCGCCGAGGTACTGGCGCGGGTCGAAGTGATCCGGATACTCGACGAAGTGCTTGCGGACGCTGGCGGTCATGGCAAGACGGAGGTCGGAGTCGACGTTGATCTTGCAGACGGCCATCTTTGCGGCCTCGCGGAGCATCTCTTCCGGAATGCCGATGGCGTCGGGCATCTTGCCGCCGAACTCGTTGACCATTTTCACGAATTCCTGCGGAACGGAGGAAGCGCCGTGCAGCACGATCGGGAAACCGGGCAGACGGTCGGAGACTTCCTTGAGGATGTCGAACCGGAGCTGCGGGTGCTGGCCGGGTTTAAACTTGTATGCGCCGTGGCTGGTGCCGATGGCGATGGCAAGGGAGTCGACGCCCGTCTTGGTGACGAAATCCTGAACCTCGCCCGGGTCGGTGAACTGGGCCTTGTCCGCGTCCACGCTGACGGCGTCTTCGATTCCGGCGAGCTTGCCGAGTTCGGCCTCGACGGTCACGTTGTACTTGTGCGCATATTCCACCACTTTGCGGGCCTCTTCGATGTTCTGCTCGTAGGGCTTCGCGGAGCCGTCGAACATAACCGAGGTGAATCCTCCGTCGATGCAGTCCTTGCAGACTTCATAGGAAGCGCCGTGATCCAGATGCAGAACGATCGGGATCTCCGGATGCTCCGCAACGGCAGCTTCCACCAGTTTGATCAGGTAGGTGTGGGAAGCATATTTGCGCGCGCCCGCGGAAGCCTGAAGAATCACCGGCGCCTTAAGCTCTGCCGCCGCCTCGGTGATGCCCTGCACGATCTCCATGTTGTTGACGTTGAAAGCGCCGATCGCGTAGCCGCCCGCATACGCTTTTTTGAACATGTCTTTTGTATTGACCAATGCCATCGTTTGTCACTCCTAAAATACGTATTTTTCCTTATTATACCCCACACGAGGGAAAAGATAAAGAAGGATTGTTAAAATATTGTTGAATTTTGTCCGGACGGAAGAATCAGCGGAACAGCTCCGGATGGTTCCGGCTGTAGTGGAACAGGTACTGCTGAGCGATTCCGGCATAAGGGCCGAACGATTCCGGCGGCCTCCCGGGGAAGAGCACGGTCATCGCCCGCTTCATCCACACGTCCATCGGGAACGCATCCAGCCGGTGCAGACCATACAGGAGCGCGCAGTCCGCCACCTTCGGGCCGACGCCCGGAAGCTTCATCAGCTCCGCCCGGGCCTCAGGGATCGGCAGGCCGCGCACTTCTTCGAGCCGGACCGAGCCCGAGGCGACTTCCCGGGCTGACCCGACCAGATATTCCGCCCGGTAGCCGAACCCCAGCCGCCGCAGATCCTCCGGCCGAAGCTCCGCCAGCACCTCCGGCCGCGGGAACGCCGAGAAGCCGCCGCCGCAGGGCTCGCCGTATTCCCGGCAGAGCCGCGCCACCATCCCTTTGATGCGCTTGATGTTGTTGCACTGCGAAAGAAGGAACGAGCCGAGCGCCTCCCACGGATCCTGCCGCAGAATGCGGATTTCCGGCGCGTAGCGCGCCGCCTCGCGGAGCACCGGGTCCATCGCGCCGAATTCTTCCCGGAGCTTTTCGTAATCCGTGCCCATGTCGAAATAGTCGCGCCAGAATCCCCCGCCGAGAATTTCCGGCAGGTTCTCCCGCGTGATGCGCAGGAAATTCCCGCCCGCCGCGCCTTCCCACGCCCCGTCCGGCGTTTTTTCCCAGCGGAAGCACTGGCCGCAGTCCAGCGTCTGGCCCAGCGAATCAAAATCCAAGCGGCTTCCCTCCTTCCGTTTTCAGTAAGCTGTTCTTAATATGTAAGAAGCGTTTTTTGTCAGACAAGGCGAAAAACACAATGTCTGCCGTATTCCGAGTATTTTCAACGCGGTATGACGGAAAAGCGGTCGGCGCTGCAAGCGGCGGCAACCGTTTCTTCTATTATAACAAAGCCTTCGCCCTTTCTCAACCGCACGGCGGAATACAAACAGTTATGCCGCGTTCTCCGCCGTGGTTTACATAACCGTTTATGCAGTCCGGCGCATGCAGTCGGACAGGCTCGCTGCAACCCGAGTTTTCAACATTTTCCACAGGGTTTTCCACCGTTTAGTGGAAGGTATTCC
This sequence comes from Bacillota bacterium, assembly GCA_023460155.1. Taxonomy (GTDB): domain Bacteria; phylum Bacillota; class Clostridia; order Oscillospirales; family Acutalibacteraceae; genus Caproicibacter. The sequence continues at coordinate 3,473 of JAEWRF010000234.1, forward strand.
ACAGGATTATGTCAACCGATGCAAATACGACCGGTATAAACGGCCTGCAGAGCGGAAAATTGGATGTATATTCCTTCACTGGAAAAATGTGTACATCCTTCCGGATGGCGTGCAGGTTCGGGCGGGAATGCCTGCAAATAGCGAAGCATCCCGCCTGTATGCGCCCAAATTCTGCAGGCTTGGCCGATCCGTTCTGCACGGCGCCCGTTCGGCAACCCCTTTTCTTCGGTCCGCGGCTTTTCAAAGGCCCGTCGGCCGTATATTTCCTCAGCCGGTAAATTGTTACGGAAAACTTACTTCTTTCCATCCTATTTTGGAGAAAATTGTGTTATAATAACCTCACGCCGTATCCCGAAACAGAGCGGGCAGAACCAGGAGAACATGGAGGGCTGCTGCCGGGTCGGGAACCAAAAGAAAAATAGCGGTGGAAAACCGGCATGTTGAAAATTTATTCGGCAAAATTCCGTAAAATTTGAGGATAGAAAATTATTTGGAGGAGCTTTTCATGGCGGATTACGAGGAACAGAAGCAGCAGATGAACGGCATTGTGGCAGGGCGGAACGCCGTGGCCGAAGCGCTGAAAAGCGGCCGCCCGATCGACAGCCTCTACATCACGCGGGGCGAGCATTCCGGCAGCCTCGGCGCGCTGATCGCCCAGGCGAAGCGCCTCGGCGCGGCCGTCAAGGAGGCCGACCCCAAAAAGCTGGATCATCTCTGCGGCGGTGCGGCCCATCAGGGTGTGGTCGCGGTCGCGGCGGAAAAAGAATATTCCACAGTGGAAGACATGCTCCGCCTCGCGGAGGAGCGGGGGGAGCCCCCCTTCCTCATCGTTGCGGATGGACTCGAGGATCCGCACAACCTCGGCGCGGTGCTTCGCGTGGCCGAATGCTCGGGCGCGCACGGGGTCATCATCCCCAAGCGGCGCAGCGTCGGGCTCACGTGGGCCGTCGGCAAGGCAAGCGCGGGCGCGCTGGAATACGTTCCGGTCGCGCGCGTGACGAATCTCGCTTCCACGCTGGACGACCTGAAAAGCCGCGGGGTCTGGATCTACGCCGCCGACATGGACGGCCAGAGCTGGTGCGGCCTCGACTACAAGGGCCCAATGGCGGTCGTCATCGGCTCCGAGGGCTTCGGCGTCGGAAGACTTCTCAGGGAAAAATCAGATTTTGTGATATCTCTGCCAATGAAGGGTAAAATAAACTCGCTGAACGCTTCCGTTGCCTGCGGAATCATCTGCTATGAAATTGCGCGGCAGCGGGGCGGTATTCCGGCAAAATAACACGAAAGAGCGGATCGCTTATGGACGACAAAAAGGATGCTCCGCGCAGGGATTATTCTGTCGATGAAATACTGGCGGAGGCGCATATTATGAGGGACCGGCCCGCTGTGCCGGAGCCCCGGGAACCTGCGGCTCCGGCGAAGGACGCTCCCGAAGCCCGCGCATCTCAGGGCGGCGGCGAAGTCCCGTCCGGGAAAACGGCTCCTGCCGACGACGCGGAAATTGCCCGGCACGTCCGCGAGGTTCTGCGCGCCGAAACAGGCGTGACGGAACCCCCGGAGCCGCCCGTTCACGGCGGCGCACCTGAGCCCGAAAAGCGAAAAAAACACCGTTCCCTGTTCGGTCGAAAAAAACGCATCCCGGAATTCAATGAGGAGGAAGACCTCTATTACGGGCTGCAGCTCAAGCCGCTTGAAGAATACCGCAGGGAATACGAAAAATCCCTTCAGCTCGGCAGCAGCCGGCCGGAAACACCCTCCGAAAACCCGGAAGGGCACGGCGGCTCCAGCTTCCCCTATCTGTTCGGCGGCGAAGCGCCGGAGGCGAACGACGAGCTGAAGAAGACGTTCGAGCGCGTCCATGAGGAGCGGCAGAAGCGTCTGGAAAAGATCATGCTGCACGCCGGGCTCGACCCCGACGAGATTCTGTCGAAGGATCTGCCCGGGCATGCCTCCGAACCGGAGCGTGCTTCCGGGCCGCAGCCAGGCCCGCAGTCCGTGCCGGGGCCGGAGCTGCCGCCGCAGCCGCCCGCCGTGCTCCCGGGGCCCGAGCGGGAACCGCAGGAAATGCCGCTGCCCGAAGAACCGTCTGCGCCGGAGCAGCCGCCCGTGATTTTTTCGGAGACTGCGGAGAAAAAGCCGGAGCCGGAAAAAGAGCCGGTTTGGAACTTTCCGCCGGAAGAAACTCCGCAGGATTACGGGGAGGCCGAGCCCGAGGAACCGAAGGTTCCGCGGCAGCCGGTGCAGAAAGCGGTTCGGGAAGAGGACGAGCAGCCCCCCGTGCCGGTAAAGGAGCCTCTGCCCGCGCCGCCTGCGGCGAAGGAGGAGCTCCCGAAGCGCGCGCCGCAGGGGGATCCCTCGGGACCGAAGCGCCCGGAGTACCGGGCCGCCGCGCACCTGCCCCTGCACGTTGTGAATCTGGAGGAGTTCGAGGCCGCGCTGGCCGCGGAATCCGCCCAATATGCGGTTCCCGAAGCTCCGGCGCCGATCCCGTTCCCGAAGCCGACGGAAAAGCCGAAGGAACCGGAAATTCCGCGGGAGGAATTCGTCTCCCCGGAGGAAATTTCGTCCTTCCTTCCGCAGAGGCCGGAAGAGTCCGCACCGGCGGAAGCCCCGGCGCCGATTCCCCTGCCCGTTTCCACACGGGCCGCACCGTATGAGCCGAAAAAGCACTTCCGGCTGTTCGGCTCGGAGGAGGCGGACAACGATCCCGACGAAATACCCGGGGGCGAAGAGGACGAGCTGGACGACTACACCGGCCCCGCCGACGAGCCCTCGGTGCTGCACGAGCTGGTAGGGAACGTGAGCACGATGCTTCTGAGGTGCGCCGTGACGGGCATCATCGCGCTGCTTCTTACCCTGCTCAGCGTTTTTTACGAATATCCGGCGTTTTTGACGCCGGAGCTACATAGTCTGCTCACTTCACAGTTTTATCTGATCGTCAGCGGCGTGTTCCTGCTCGTTTCTGCGCTGTTCTCGGCCACAGGGCTGTGGAACGGCCTGAAGGGTCTGTTCCGGTTTCAGGCGAATTCCGACAGCGCCGCGGCGGTTGCCGTGCTGGCCTGCCTTGCACAGGACATCCTGCTGCTGGTACTCGGCCTGCCCGACGGGCTTCACCTTTACACCGCGCTCGCGGCGGCGGCCCTGTTCCTCAACGCGGCGGGCAAGCTCAGCATGTCGCGCCGCATCCTGCACAACTTCCGCTTCGCCTCCGCGCCCGGCGCAAAATACGCCGTCCGGATTTTCGACGACTACAACACCTCCCTCCGGCTCGCGGAGAACTGCGTGATCGGCGAACCCCGCATCGCCTGCCAGACGGAGGCTTCGTTCCTGCGTCATTTTCTGCGGCTTTCCTACCTGCCGGACCCCGCCGACCACCTCTGCCAGATTCTGGCGCCGCTCGGCGTTCTGCTCTCGGCGGTGCTCTGCGGCGTCTGCTCCTACATGAGCCGGGACGCCGTGACGGCGGTTTCGGTTCTCGCGGCCTCGTGCTGCGTTTGCGTGCCGTTTGCCAACATGCTCGGCGTCAACCTTCCGCTCGCCCGCCTGAGCCGCATTGCTTCCCGCTGCGGCGGGATGATTTCCGGCTGGCCCGCGGTGGAGCATTTCAGTGAGACGAACGCCGTCCTGATGGACGCGGCGGACCTCTTCCCGCGCGGCACGGTCATCCTGAACGGCATCCGCACGTTTGCCGGGCAGCGCATCGACGACGCGATCATCGACGCGGCAGCGCTGACCTGCACGGTGGGCGGGCCGCTTTCCGACCTGTTCGACCAGATCATCAAGAGCCGGCGCGACCTGCTGCCAAAGATCGAACGCTGCGTCTACCGGGACGAAAAGGGCATCATCGGCATGGTTTCCGGCCGCAAGACCGTCGTCGGCAGCCGTGAACTCCTAAAGGAGGAGGGCGTGGAGCCGCCCTCGCGCGACTATGAGGACCGGTATGTGCGCGGCGGCAAGCGGATCGTGTACCTCGCCTCCGGCGACGTGCTGGTGGCGATGTTCATTGTCTCCTACCGCTCCGAGCGGCGCAGAGCACTGGAGCTTCGCCGCATGGAGAGCAACGGCATCAGCCTGATTGTGCGTACGAGCGATCCGAACATCACGCCGCTGTTCCTTTCCGAATGCTTCGGCATCGACCCGAACGGTGTGCGCATCCTGCCGGAGGACTTAAGCAAAGTCTACGCCGATCTCCGTGGCGGGAAACCCGGCGACGCGGCCGCTCTGATGGCCACCCGGGGCCGAGCGGCCGCCATGACGCGCCTGCTCACCGCCTGCGTGCGCCAGCGCGGGAACATCACCGCCGCGGCCGCTCTTCTGGCGGTAGGGGCGGCTCTCGGCTTCGCGCTGGTCGCCTTCCTTTCGCTCTATTCCGGCCTGCGGCAGCTTTCCGCCGCGGCGCTTCTGCTCTTTGAGGCCTTCTGGGCCGCCGCGGTCATTTTCGTGCCGCGCATCCGCAGGCCGTAGTGTCTGTTTCCGCTTTCCGGGCTTCGGCAAATATTCAAAGGTGGCAACCAATTCATGAAACATAACCTCTTCCGACGGCTGGTCGTCATGACCGCCGGGGTGCTGACGCTTGGGGCAGGCGTGTTCCTTTTCATCTGCTCCGGCTTCGGCACTGATCCGTGCACCTGCACCAATCTCGGCATTGCCGCGCGGATCGGTCTTTCCTTCGGGATCTGGCAGCTCATTGCGAACGGCATCATTCTGGTCTTCGTTCTGTTCATTCAGCCGCGCATGATCGGCATCGGCACCGTGGTCAATATGTCGCTCGTCGGCTTGACGGCCGACTTTCTCCGGGGTCTGTTCCCGGGCATAGCCTCCGGAACGCTTCCGTTCGCAGTGCGCGTCGCTCTGCTTCTGATCGGCGTGACGGTCCTCGGGCTGGGCGCCGCGCTTTACATCATTCCGAACCTCGGCATTTCCCCGTACGACTGCATCGGCTTTATCGCCGCCGAAAAAACGCACGTGGATTTCCGCATCTGCCGCATCGTCTGCGACGCAGTGTTCGTTCTGGCCGGTTATCTTCTGGGGAGCCGGGTCGGCGCGGGCACCCTGGTTGCCGCGCTCTGCACGGGCCCGTTCATCCGGTTTTTTCAAAAGCTCCTGCTGCCCCGCCTGTTTCCCGGAGCAATTGAAACCGACAAATAAAAAAAGCCGTCGGCCCAAAAGAGCCGACGGTATTTTTTATTTTATTTTGCCGCCTGATCAATCGTCTGCCGGGCGGGAGCCGTATCATCCGCAATGCAGAGGAACACATAGTTCCCTTTTTCCACGATCAGAGGATTTTGCAGCTTCGTCATTTCCTTCGGCTGGTAATCCTGAAATGCGGCCTTTTGGTTTTCCACCCGTTTTTTCACCGCCGCGGCAATCTGCTTTTCCGAAGCCTCGTCCTTCGCTTCGAAGGCGGCGACCTCCTCGGCGGTTGCCCCCGTGCTCTCATAGGCTTTCACCGAAGCGACGGAACCGGAATCCAGCCCGAAAAGTTTTTCCGCCGTTTTCTGATCCACCGCGGACATCTGGTCGCTGAATTTCACCGTTTTCACAATCGAGTCCGCTGTTTTTCCCACATCCATCGAAACGGCCGCGCTCTTTCCCGCGCAGCCCGCGGTCGCCAGCAGCGCCAGTGCCGCCAGAAAACAGGCAAGTTTTCGTTTCATGAGACGCTCGTTATCCCCTTTGTCAGTTGATATGCGTTTTCAGATAATCGCACCATTTCGCGCAGTACTGAGAATTCAGATGAATACCGTCCGAGGAAGCGGAGCTCGGCAGAGCCCCGGAGGGATCCTGCACCGCTTCGCTCACCTTCAGGAAAACCACTCCGTTTTCCCGGGCAATATTTGAAATCGCCTGATTGTATTCCCCGATTTTTTTATTGTTGTAGATGGGATCCTGCGTCGATTTCTTCTCGGAAACCGGCAGAATGGACTGCAGATAGATTTTTGCCGCAGGCTGGGCCTTTTTCACGTCGCTTACTACCTTCCGGTAGCCGTCGGCAAACATCTGCATGCTGCTCCAGCCCAGCTCGTTGATGCCGAGCATAATGTAAACCTTGCCGAATTTACGGCCCCGCAGCGCCTGCATGACCGTCTGGTTTTTCCCATCCAGCAAGGCTTCCTTCGTATAAACCGTGTTGACCATTAGCCCCTTGACGGCATAATAGGTGGCGTTGCCGAGACCGTCATAGTTCCGCAGTCCCTCGGTGCGGCTGTCCCCGATGAATACGGCGTCTTCAAACCATTTCCCGTCGGTGGCCGCAGGCTTATTTCCCGGGGAATTCCCCAGTGCCCGGCCGACGGAAACGGTTGAGGAGGAAAAGGCGGTTCCGGCTGCCGAAGCGGCGGAAGCGGCCGGCTTTGGCCGCGGGGATTCCGCGAGCCTCCCTTCGATTCTGGTGACCGCCGCTCTGGTACCCTCCACGGCGCCCACAAGAACCGCCCCCAGGCAGAAACAAACGATCGTACGGCGGAGCAGAAGCCTCATCCGCCTGTTTTTTTGCCGCATTACTGTCATTGATACCAACTCCACACTGCGTTCCTAAACAAAAATCCGCAGCGCTTCCCGGCCCCCAAATCGGCCGGTATCGCCCGGTCACATTTCCCGCTATTATTATACTCCCATTTGCCATCGCATAAAAGTAAAAATTGTGGTTATGACAAAACTGTAAATCCTGTTTTCGAGAAACAGGAGCTCATTAAAATGCCGACCGGGCGGCGCGGATCGGTCGGCCCGGTCTTTGGAGTCCCGCGTCGGAACCGGGGCGCCTCCGGTCACAAAATCCGAACATTTCTTCGGAGAAAACAAAGCGAAGATCGGCAAAATACCTCAGGGTTCTCCCTCCCCGGGTATAAAAAACGGGCGCGCCCCAAAAGGGCACGTCCGTTTTCATTCAAGCCGAATCTTTCGGCCAAAATTATTTTGCTTTGTAAACAGCAACCGCGCAGGCGACCGTTGCGCCGACCATCGGGTTGTTGCCCATGCCGATGAGGCCCATCATTTCCACGTGAGCCGGAACCGAAGAGGAGCCGGCGAACTGAGCGTCGCCATGAATGCGGCCCAGGGAGTCCGTCAGGCCGTAGGAAGCCGGGCCTGCGCCCATGTTGTCCGGATGCAGGGTGCGGCCGGTGCCGCCGCCGCTCGCGACGGAGAAATACTTCTTGCCGTTGTCGATGGCCCATTTCTTATAGGTGCCGGCGACAAGGTGCTGGAAGCGGACCGGGTTGGTGGAGTTGCCGGTGATGGAAACATCCACGCCCTCATGCTGCATGATGGCCACGCCCTCGCGGACGTCGTTCGCGCCGTAGCAATTTACGGCTGCGCGCTCGCCTTCGCTGTACGAGTGAGTTTCCACAATGTTGAGCTTATCTGCAAAATAGTCGAAATCGGTCTTCACATAGGTGAAGCCGTTGATTCTGGAGATAATGAAGGCAGCGTCCTTGCCGAGGCCGTTCAGGATAACCCGGAGCGGCTCTTTGCGGGCGGAGTTGGCCGAGCGGGCGATGCCGATGGCGCCTTCCGCTGCTGCGAAGGATTCGTGGCCCGCGAGGAAGCAGAAGCACTTCGTCTCATCGCGGAGAAGCATTGCGCCGAGGTTGCCGTGGCCGATGCCGACCTTGCGCTGCTCTGCGACGGAACCCGGAATGGTGAAGGATTCGAGGCCGAGGCCGATCTTTTCGGCGGCTTCGGCGGCGGTCTTCACGCCGGTCTTAAGGCCGATGGCGCAGCCGAGCGTGTAAGCCCAGCAGGCGTTTTCAAACGCGATTCCCTGAATGCCCTTTACGATTTTGGCGGCGTCCACACCC
>JAEWRF010000235.1 GCA_023460155.1 Bacillota bacterium
GTTCATTACGTTCACGATCAGTCGGAAATGGATCGGAAGCATCATTGGACACAGGATCGTGTATTCCTTCCGCATCTCCTTCGTAAAAAGGAGACGGCCTTTTTTACTGTACTTCAGTTCCGCCATCGTGACCTCCCTGCTCTTCCAGAGCCGCAAACAGGCTCCTCAGCCGGATTTTCACCGCGCCGAGGTTTGTAATTTCGTCGATTTTCACCTGTGTGTATATTTTGTCGTTCTTTTCCAGAATCCGGCGGACTTCGTCGGTGGTGATCGCATCTACGCCGCAGCCGAAGGAAACGAGCTGCACCAGATTCATGTCGGGCCGCGAGCCCACATATTCCGCCGCCGCATACAGCCGGGCGTGGTAGGTCCACTGGTTCAGCACATCCGTGTGCGGCCGTTTATTTACCCGATGGCTGATCACATCCTCGGAAACGACCGCCGCTCCGAGACTGGTGATCAGCTTGTTGATTCCGTGGTTGATCTCCGGGTCGAGGTGGTAGGGCCGGCCGCTCAGCACGATGATCTGCCGATGTTCCTTTTCCGCCTGGGCGATTACCTCGTCGCCCTTCGCGTACACCTTTTCAAAGTATTCCGCATAGGCGGCATAGGCCGCATTGGCGGCTGCTTTCACCTCGCCGAGGGAAAGACCCGGGAAATCTTTGAGCAGGATCTCGTGCATTTTCTTCGGGAAATCGTGCCGCCGGTGGATTCCCACGTAGTCGTGCATAAAATTGAAAGAGGAGAGGCAGTTCATATTGGCGGCGATGACTTCGGGGTAATAGGCGACGACCGGGCAGTTGTAGTGGTTGTCGCTGATGCCTTCGTCAAAATTGTACGAAAGGCAGGGATAGAAAATGTTCTTGATCCCCTCATCCACCAGAGCCTGTACATGTCCGTGCATCAGTTTAGCAGGGAAGCATACCGTATCGGATGGAATGGTGCTCTGTCCGTTCAGGTACAACTCGCGATTCGAGCAGGGGGAGAGCACAACCTCGAAGCCGAGGGAGGTAAAGAAGGCATGCCAGAACGGCAGGAGCTCGTACATGTTGAGCCCCATGGGAATGCCAAGCTTGCCCCTTTTGCCCGGAACAGGTTTGTAGGATTGAAGCAGGGCGAGCTTCCATGCGTACATGTCGCCGACTTCGCTGCCGGAGGAACGCTTTGTCACCGGCTTTTCACAGCGGTTTCCGCCGATGTAGCGTCGGTTGCCGCCGAAGATATTGATGGTCAGGCGGCAGTTGTTGTTGCACAGGCCGCAGTTGGTCACCTTTACCTCATGGTGGAAATCTTTCAGTTCCTCCGCGCCGATGAGCGAGCTTTTCCCGGTATTCCGCTTCCGGGCATACAGGGCCGCCCCGTAGGCGCCCATCAGGCCGGAAATGTCCGGCCGCGTCACATCGACGCCAAGCTCCTTTTCAAATACGCGCAGCACCGCGTCGTTTAAAAAGGTTCCGCCCTGTACGACGATGTTCCGGCCGAGTTCCTCCGCGTTTGCGACGCGGATGACCTTATAGATCGCGTTTTTCACCACGCTTACGGACAGGCCGGCCGAGATGTCCTCGGTGGTGGCGCCGTCCTTCTGCGCCTGCTTGACCTGCGAATTCATGAACACGGTGCAGCGTGAGCCGAGATCCACCGGGTGTTCTGCAAACAGGCCCAGCTTTGCAAATTCGGCAATGTCGTAGCCGAGGGTGTTCGCAAAGGTCTGCAAAAAGGAGCCGCAGCCGGAGGAGCAGGCCTCATTCAGAAAGATGTTGTCGATCGCGCCGCCGCGGATCTTAAAGCATTTCATATCCTGTCCGCCGATATCGATGACGAAATCGACATTCGGGCGGAAGTGCTTTGCCGCCGTAAAGTGCGCCACGGTTTCCACAATGCCGTAGTCGATTCCGAAGGCGTTTTTCAGCAGTTCCTCACCGTAGCCGGTCACCGCGCAGCAGGCAATGTGAATTTCCGGGTAGCGGGTAAACAGATCCAGCAGATATTCCCGGATCAGCGGGACGGGGTTGCCGGAATTGCCGCGGTACATGGAACTGAGAATTTCTCCGCCCTTTCCAAGGAGAACGGCTTTCACCGTGGTGGAGCCGGCGTCGATTCCCAGAAATGCGTCTCCCCGGTAAGCGCCGATGTCTCCGCGCGGAGCCTTGCACTGCTCGTGGCGGCGGCAGAAAGCGTCGTATTCTCCCTGATCCCGGAACAGCGGCTCAATGGAGAGAAAATTTCCCGAAGATCCGTACTTCCGGATGCTTTCCAGTGCGGAATCCAGGTCCACTTCCTCCGCACTGCAGTAAGCGGCGCCAAGCGCCACATAATAAAGCGAGTTTTCCGGGCAGACGCCCGTCACGTGAAGCGCCTTGTCGAAGCTGGCGCGAAGCTGAGCAAGGAACGTCAGCGGCCCGCCGAGGTAAAGCACTTTTCCCTTGATCGGCCGCCCCTGTGCCAGCCCCGCGATGGTCTGATTCGCAACCGCGGCGAAAATGCTTGCCGAAATATCGGTCTTGCGGGCCCCCTGATTCAGCAGGGGCTGCACATCCGACTTCGCGAACACACCGCAGCGTGAGGCGATGGTGTAGATCTTTTCATACTGAGCCGCAAGAGCATCCATCTCATCCGTTGAAACGTTCAGCAGAGTAGCCATCTGGTCGATAAAGGCGCCGGTCCCGCCGGCACAGGAGCCGTTCATGCGGACCTCCATGCCGCCGGAAAGGAACAGAATCTTCGCGTCTTCACCGCCAAGCTCGATGATGACATCCGCTTCGGGGCAAAGCTTGCCCACCGCGATGCGGGTCGCGTAAACCTCCTGAACGAACGGGAGATGACAGGTTTGGGAAATGCCCATGCCCGCCGAGCCGGAAACCGTCAGTTCCGCGCTTTTCCCCTTAAGAACTTCTTCTTTGATCTTGCTCAGAAGTTCCGCCATTTTTTCCGTTATTTTTGAGTAATGCCTTTCGTAGGAACGGTACAGGATTGACCCTGTGTCGTCCAATACGACGCATTTAATTGTTGTAGAACCGACATCCATGCCAATCTTCATTACAGTACCGCCAATCTGTTTCAATCCGTAAATACGATAAAAGTCCGTTAATATCTCATTCTAATTCAATTTTGACAAAATTGTCAAGAGAGAACTCCCTAAAATTCAAAGGCACATATTGTTATTTCATTCGCCGGATGCTAAAATAGAAGCACCATATAAGCGAATTTCCGAACCGTTCGCCGGTGTTCCTACCGGTAAGGGTGCAAAGAAACTTTCCCCCCTGCGGGGCGGGTTTATACATCGGCCCGCTGCGTGCGGGCCGGGTCGGCGCCGGGTGCCCGAGGCTTTGCCGAGATACCGTTCTTCAAGCCTCAAAGAGGAACGGCGCGCTTTGCTTTGCCCCATGCTTCGCCGCTTGCCAACCGCATAAAATTGTGATATGATAAAATACAGTGCTATAATTTGGGAGGAACCATTATGTCTGGCCATTCAAAATGGAACAATATTAAAAGGAAAAAGGAGAAGACCGACGGAGCGAGGGCCAAGGTCTTCACGAAAATAGGGCGCGAGCTTGCCGTTGCTGTAAAAGAGGGCGGCGGGCCCGATCCGAACTCGAATTCCCGGCTGAGAGACTGCATTGCCAAAGCAAAGGCCGCGAATGTGCCGAATGATAACATTGAGCGCATCATTAAAAAAGCAGCCGGAGACGGGGACGATACGAAATACGAGACCATTACTTACGAGGGTTACGGCCCGAGCGGCGTGGCGGTCATCGTAGAAAGTCTGACCGACAACCGGAACCGCACGGCGGGCGATGTGCGGCACTATTTTGATAAATTCGGCGGAAATCTCGGAACCAGCGGCTGCGTATCCTTCCTGTTTGCTCAGAAGGGCTTAATCGTAGTCGAGCGGGAGGGACTCAACGAAGACAAGGTGATGGAGGACAGCCTCGAGGCCGGCGCCTCGGATTTCCAGGCGGACGAGGATGTGTTTGAAATCTATACGGAGCCGGATGATTTCAGCGGAGTTCTGGCGGATCTTGAAAAGAAGGGCTACGAATTCGTTTCGGCGGAGGTCGAGATGGTTCCGAATACCATGACGGCGATTCCGGACGAAGATGCCAGAACGAAAATGCAGCGTCTGCTGGATGCGCTGGAAGATAACGACGACGTTCAGAACGTATGGCACAACTGGGATAATCCGGACGCGGACGAAGAATAAACCGTCGGAATCGATTTTTATCAGCAGGACGGAGGCGGCAAGATGGCAGACTTCGGGAATCTGTGTATGAATTGCATGTCCGATAAGAAGGGGCAGCCGGTTTGCCCGCACTGCGGCAGCGACGGCAGTATGCCGCAGATGGCTCATGCCCTGCCGCTGGGCACTTTGCTGCAGAATCGCTATATTGTGGGGGCGGCTCGGAGGGAAAACGGCGAGGGAATTACTTACATCGGATACGATACCGCCCTGAAAACACCGATTGAGCTCCGCGAATTTTTTCCGCAGACCTTTTGCGAACGCGCGGAGGATGCGGTAAGTGTCCGTGTGCTTGGGGGAAGTGAAGTCGTTTTCGACGAATGCCTGAGCGCATTCCTCAGATATTCGCGGGAAGTTGCGCATATGCGCGAACTTTCCGCGATTGTTTCAATTTATGACATTTTTGAAGAAAATCATACCGCTTATACGGTTTCGGAATGGGACGAAAGCATCACCCTGCAGTATTTTGTAGAGCGCAGCGGGGGAAACCTGGAATGGAATGCGGCGCGTCAGCTTTTCATGCCGGTTTTGTCGGCACTGAGCGTCCTGCATTCAAACGGGGTGTGCCACCTGGGAATTTCACCCGATACCCTGTTCATTTCT
>JAEWRF010000236.1 GCA_023460155.1 Bacillota bacterium
GACTTGGAGCCATCCGTCGAACCCTGCTGCTCCTTCAGCGTCTTCTGCAGAAGCTGACCAAAGCCGCCGGAACTCTGCGGCTGATCCGAAACCGGCGCCGGTGCCTCCGGGAGGGACTGCGGCTGTACCGCGGCAATTTGTGCTGTCATAGAAATACACCTCCTTTCTCAAAACCCCCAAACGGGGGTCGTAATATCTATCTAAAAAATGGAAATAGATAGCTTTCTGGATCGGTTAAAACCCGGCTGAGCAGCGGGCGCGTCCGACAAATTCCTCAATCATAAGTTCCTGCTCTTTCCGGCTTTGGGCCAGATACTCGGCAAGCTGCTTGTCGCGAAGCTTTTCAAGACCGGAAATGTCGCTGTTCATCTTTACAATTTCCTCCTGCTTTGCCGAAATGGCAAGCAGATATTCCTGTCTTTGGGCTTCCAGCAGGTTTGTTTTTCGGTTCAGTACGGAAAAATAGCGCTTGTATATTTCAAGCTCCCGGAGCTCCAGGCCCTCGGTGAGTCGTATTTTCAATGTTTCGTTTGTCTCGCTGAACTCGCGGTTGATCTCCGTGATTTTGTCCTCCAGCTCCCGGCAGTCCGACTGAAGCCTGATCATTTCATTCTTCAGAACCTCAAGAAGCTGCTTTTTATAGCCCAGGACCTTCTCCAGAGAAAATTGAAATTTCTTCACGGCTTCAGATCCCCTTCATAACTTTCTGCGTTTCTTCAAAGGAAAACTTTTCGTTTACTTCCTGACAGAGGAACGAATCGACCGCGTCAATCTTTCCGACCGCCTCGTCCAATCGACGGTTCATTCCGGGCTTGTAGGCGCCGATGGAAATCAGGTCGGCGTTCTGATTGTAAACGGACAGGAGATTTCGAACCCGGGAGGCGCTCTCCCTGTGCTCGGGCGTTACAATATCGGTCATCAGACGCGAGATGCTCGCGTTGACATCAATCGCCGGGTAGTGATTCCGGTTCGCGAGGGCGCGGGAGAGAACAATATGCCCGTCCAGAATGCCGCGCACCGTATCGGAAATCGGCTCGTTAGTGTCGTCGCCCTCCACCAGAACCGTATAGACTCCCGTGATGGAGCCCGTTTCAAAATTCCCGCTCCGTTCCAGAAGCTTCGGAAGCGCCGCGTAAATGGAGGGTGTGTAGCCGCGCGCGATGGGCGGTTCCCCGGCGGCCAGCCCGATTTCACGCTCCGCCATGGCGAAGCGGGTCAGGGAGTCCATCATCAGCAGCACGTCCATCCCCTGATCCCGGAAATACTCGGCGATGGTCGTCGCGACGGAAGCGCATTTTGCCCGGAACATGGCGGGCTGGTCCGAAGTGGCCACTACCAGCACCGAGCGCGCCAGCCCTTCGGGGCCGAGGTCCTTTTCCATGAACTCCTTAACCTCACGGCCCCGTTCGCCCACGAGGGCGATCACATTGATATCCGACTGAATATTTTTCGCGATCATCCCCATCAGGGTGCTTTTCCCGACGCCGCTCCCGGAAAAGATGCCCATTCTCTGCCCCTTGCCGACCGTAAGCATCCCGTCGATCGCCTTGATGCCGAAGCTGAGACACTCGCTGATGCGCGGCCGCGTGAGCGGATTCGTATAGGTCGGTTCGATGTCGTAATACGCAGAAGGGGGAAATTCTCCGAGGCTGTCGATCGGGCGTCCTGTTGCGTCGATCGTTCTCCCGATAAGAAAATCCCCCACCGGAATACGCAGTTTATGCTCGGTGCTTTCCACAATGCTGCCCGGCCCGATTCCCCGAATATCGCCGTATGCCATAAGAAGGACGTTCCCATCCCGGAAGCCGACCACTTCCGCAGCCACACCCGCATTTCCCGCCTTGCGGCCGATCATGCAGATGTCACCAACCTTGGCGTCCAGACCCGACGTCTCAATCATCATTCCGACGATGTTTTTCACTTTTCCCTTATAGCAAAGCGGGTCAATCTTCGAAACGATTTTACAGGCTGCGGCCAGGTCAACCATGGTATCCCGTCCTTCCTTCAGAATTTTATCCGTTCCCGGTCGTTACGGCGGTGTCTATGGCATTTCGGATTTTTCGGAGCTGCGTGTCGATTCCCGCGTCGATCACCTGATCGGGCATTTCAATAATGCAGCCCCCGTCGCCCATGCCCTGCGCGGCGACGACCTTCACGTTTTCAGAGACATTCTTCAGCTGTTCCACAATGTCGTTGTCGGCCTTGGTGAGGATGTTCGCCGTCTGGTCGGAAACATAAATGCGGAGCCATGCCTGATTTCGGTACGAATCCATTGCGGAAAGAATGATTTTGGCCATCGCCTTGTCGTCGATTTCCAGCTCTTTTTTCAAAATCGCCTTTGCGATTGCAACAGCCAGATCCTGAAGATTGTCGGCGAAACGCTGCAGGACTTTTTCTTTTTCCTTTTCCACCGTCTGAATCATTTCGGCAAGTTCGTTGATCGTTCTCTGGTTCACGTCCGCTGCTTTGCGCAGACCCTCTTCGGTTCCGGAACGGAGGCCTGCTTCATAGCCGCTTTTGTGCCCTTCTTTGGAACCGGCCGCGTATCCGGCGGAATAGCCCTGTTTTTTTGCTTCTTCGGTTTCGCGCAGCATCCGCTCGTTCAGTTCCTGAATCTGATGCGTGCTGTAATTCTGCGCGGAATCGACAATCTGCTTGGCTTTCTGAAAGGCCTTGTCGAGGATTTCCTTGCTTTTCTCATCCGGAGGGACGTATTCCGAGCGCGGAAACGCGCGATTCGGCACATACGTCTCCGGCTGCGCCTCCCCGGCTTCATCCCCCGGCTGATTTTCTTCCTCTTCGTCTTCCGGACTGTCGAAGCTTTCCACTTCGGCCGGGTAGGCCGGGAGAACGGCGCCGTATTGGAATGATTTGATTACCCTACTCAATAATCTCATCCTTTCCGCCCTTTGCGATCACCAGTTCACCCTCGCTTTCCAGATTGCGGATCACGCCGACAATGCGCTGCTGGGCTTCTTCAACATCCCTCAGGCGGACATTGTGCGTATATTCGAGATCCGACCTGACGGTGTCGGCGGAACGGGAAGACATGTTCTTGAAGATAACTTCGGCAACTTCCTTGTTCGCGCCCTTGAGGGCAAAGACAAGGTCTTTGGAATCGATCTCGCGGAGGAAACGCTGGATCGACATGTCGTCCAGAGTAAGGATGTCTTCGAAGACGAACATCCTCTGGCGAATTTCTTCCGAAAGCTCGGAATTCCGGCGGTTCAGTTCGTCGAAAATCACCTTTTCGTTGGCGCGGTCCATATTGTTCATGACATCCGCGACATAATCGATGCCGCCGAACTGCGTGAAATCAACATTCATCACGTTTGCGAATTTGTTGGAGAGATTGTTTTCAACGATTTTGATGACATCCGGCGAGGTTCGGTCCATCATCGCGATGCGCTGCACCACGTCGACCTGCTTTTCCGGCGGAAGATCGGAAATCACCGTGGCCGCCTGCTCCGACCGCGCATAGGAGAGGATCAGCGCAATCGTCTGCGGATGCTCGTTCTGGATGGTGGCCAGAAGGTTCTTGTAATCCGCCTTCCTCAGAAAATCGAAGGCCTTTGTCTGAAGGGATTTTGTGACCCGCTCCAGCAGAGAGGAAGCCGCCTGCTGGCCGTAAGCCTTTTCCAGCACGTTGCGCGCATACTCCACGCCGCCGTCGGTGATAACCTTTTGAGTCAGGCATATCTTATAAAAATCATTGAGGATATTGGCCAGCTCTTCGGAAGAAAGGTGGGTAGTACGCGCGATTTCCAGCGTGAGCTGCTCCACTTCTTCTTCCTTCAGGAATTTGTAAATCTTGGAAGCCGCGTCCGTGCCGAGAGCGATGATAACGGCTGCGGCCCTCTGTGCGCCGGAGACCTGTGCATTAGCCATGGTTATCATCTTCTCCTTTCAGCCAGGTCCGGATCAGCTGGGCTGCAATCTCAGGATTCGCCGAGGAAAATTCCTGCAGGTCCTCCTTGATCTGATCTTCCTGACTGTTTTTGGAGTTGCGGATTTCCTGAATGGATTCCTTCGGAAGCATGGGCTTTCCTTCCTCCCTCGCTTCTCCCGAAAATTCGCTTTCTTCGTCTTCCGGAGAAAGTTCTTCGTCGTCGGACGGGCCAAGCCCCTCCAGATCCACCGCTTCCCCCTGTCCCAGTTTGACCGCAAGCTCCTCGGCACGCCGGCCCCTTTTCCGGGCAGCCAGTACAACCGCAAGAGCACCGAGCAGAAGCAGGACCGCTCCTGCTATTACAATAAGAAGCATCGGGAAGGAGGAGGCGCTGCCAGCCGGGGCTGCGTTCGCCGGCTGGGCGGAGCTTGTGATCGTATTAAATACGACCTTTACCTTGCTTGGGTCAACCCCGGAAGCGTTCGCCACCAACGCCGTCAGATCCTGCTTCTGCTGATCGGTCATCGAGGCGGAGGTATTGAGCATCACGGAAACCGTCATATCCTGCAATGCCGCCGCGTCGCTTTGAATCTGCTCCTCCACCTGGCTGACCAGATATTTATACGACTTGTCGTCCTTTGAGGTAATCAGATTGCCGTTTACAGTGACGCCCGGATAGGTCGTGGTTCCGTTCGTGTCCGTATTGCTCTGGCTGCCCGCGACGCCGCCCGCACTGCTGGAGCCGCTGGCCGTCTGCTCGTGCTGCTCGTCGGACTGGCTGATGATCCCCTTGCCGTCGCTGGTTGTGGGCTTGTATGTAATGATGTCCTGAATTTTTTTGTCAAGATTCATCTGGCTTTTGACACTTGCGCTAACGTTGTTCTTCCCGTAGGTAGGCGTAAGCAGCGCCAGGATTTTGCCCTGCACCCGGTCTTCCACCTGCTGCTCGATCTTCAGCTTAAATTCCGTCAGATCCATCTGCAGGGTGCCGGAGGCTGAGCCTGAATTGGAACTGGAAAGCTCTTCCCCGCTGGAATTGTCGATGACGGCCACGTTATCCGCCGTCAGATTCGGGACGCTTTTGGAAACCAGCTGCTTGATACCGCTCACCTGAGCGCCGCTTAGTCCTTCCCCTGACTTGAGGCGGACCGTGACCGAAGCAGTAGCCTTTTCGCTTTTATCGTCCCAGGCATAGGTGCTCGTGTCGGGAAGGCTGATGGTTACATAAGCGTTCTCAATTGGCGAAAGCGTCTGGATCACTGCCTCCAGGCGTTCATTCATCTGATATTTTTCGATGATCTTCTCTTCCGAATCCGTCGTCATGACGCCGACATGATTGGTAAAAAAGTCGTAGTTCGGCGCGGTTTTCGGGTGGCCCTCGTTTGCCAGTTGCATCCGCAGGGAATTCTCTTTGTCGGAAGGAACATAAATTGTATTGTTGCTTTCCTTGTAGCTAACCCCCTGGTTGCTCAGTTCCGTCATAACCTCGACCGCTTCGTCGTGGTCCAGCCCGGGGTAAAGGACGACATACTGCGTGCGGTTCATCAGAAGGCTCAGCGCCACGGCAATCACAACGATTCCGCCCAAAGCGATCAGAATAATTCTTTTGGTTTTCGATGTGAGGTTAGTCCAGAAATTTGCAACCGGGTCAATGATTTTTCTTAAACGTTCGTTTATCATGCTGCTGCGTTATCCGCCCTTTACAAGAGTCTTGTCAAACGCTCATCCTCATCACTTCGTTATATGCGTCCAGTACCTTATCGCGAAGCTGAACCAAAAGGTCAACGGAAAGGCTCGCTTTCTGGGAAGCGATTACAACATCGTGCAGATTGTCGGACTGCCCGGTGGCGAGTTTATAGACTTCGCTGTTCACATTGGCATCCGTCTGCTTTACATTGTTGACCGCATCTTCAAACATAGATTGAAAGGGCAGCCCGGCCGATGAGGAACTCCCGGCGGAGGCGCTTTTCGCCTCTTCAGGAAGCAGAGTGCTTGCCGCTTCAGAAATCGGCAGAATCATACTTCATCACTTTCCCATCTCCAGCGCTTTGCTGGCCATTGTTTTTACCGCGTTAAGCGCGTTGATATTTGCCGTGTAGGCTCTTGAAACCGACATCATGTCAAGCGTTTCCTTCACAATGTCGACGTTCGGCTTCTGTACGTAGCCCTGCGCGTTGGCGTCCGGATTGGAAGGGTCGTACACCTGAGTGAACGGGGTCGGATCATCCACAATGGCGGAAACCTTGACCCCGCCGAACTGCTGATCCGGATCGGACGAGGAGGCGGAAACCTCGTTGTCCAGCATGGACTGGAAGGAAGAATTCCCCTGTTGGCTCTGGGGCTCGTAAACAACCATTTTTCTGCGGTAAGGGCCGCCCTTCTCCGTGCGGGTGGTTTCGGCATTCGCGATGTTTTCCGAAATTACGTCCATTCTGAGGCGGCTCGCCGTCAGGGCTGAACCGCTGATGTCCATTGAATTGAGAAAAGCCATGGCGTATCCTCCGTTTCAGGCCGCCGACGCAGTCGCGCAACCGCACGATTTTTGACGGCCTACATGCTTTAATTTTACCTTCAAAGCTTATTTCGCACCGATTGCGGTTTTAAGCCGGGCAAAAGAATCCGAAAGTTCCTGGAGTGAATAGCTGTAATTCAGCTGCGTGCGTGCAAGGTTCAGGCTCTCTTTTTCCAGATCGACGCCGTTTCCGTCCGCGCGGTAAACGTCCGGCAGTTCCTCCGTCACGGGCTGAACGCTTTCAAGCCCCTGTACGGTTTCTCCCTGTGTTTTGGACGGGTCCGAAACCTGTTCGCGGAGCAGATCTTCAAACGATACGGATTTGCTTTTATAGCCGGGGGTCTCAAAATTGGCGATGTTGTTTGTAACGGCGCGCTGTCTCGTCCAGAGACCATCCAGATCCTTTTGGAGAAGCGTTATGGGAACGCTGTCCATCCATTCCATCTGCTTACCCTCCTAAAATCGTTCCGTTTTGCATCAGGCCTCCCTGTACCGGGAAACCGCCGCTGCGGGCGGCGCACTTTTCTATTAAAAAACTCTTACATATTTATGTATATTATCATACAATAGATGCCAAAAGTCAACATTTTTCGCTTTTCCCGACGTTCAAAATTTAACAGTATTATGCATAATCTTTTCTGTTTTCCCAATTTTTACTTGTATATTATGTATAGATATTTCTCATTTTTAATTGCGGCCATCATATAATGGTCATATTGTTTTAATTTTCCAGTTATATTTCAAATGATGCATGAAAATCTACAGGCAAATTTTTCACCGGAATGAAATAGCGGAAATCGGAAAACCTGCGCTAAACTTTCGGAGAATCGTGCCGATATAAAATTCGAGGTGAATGGTATGATGATAAAGAATGCAGGGTTTCCTCTGAGCCCACTTTCCGATATTCGCCTGCAAAGCGGCAATACACAGGAAGCTTCGGCAAAACAGCACGCTTCTTTTGCAAGCGCGCTGCAGC
>JAEWRF010000237.1 GCA_023460155.1 Bacillota bacterium
CGTGCAGGAACACGGCGCCCGACGCCGCCTCAAACGGTTCGATTCCCTGCGCGGCAAAGGAACCAATCATCCCCGCAAGGACATCCCCGCTTCCGCCTTTGGCCATGCCGGGATTTCCCGTCGCATTCCGGGAAAGTCTGCCGTCCGGCGCCGCAACCAGCGTTCCGGCACCCTTCAGAACCAAAATTACACCGCGGCGCTTCGCGAACTCCCGCGCAACCGTTTCCCGGTTCTTCTGAACCTCCGACACATCCGTTTTCAGCAGCCGTGCCATCTCACCGGGATGCGGAGTCAGGATCAGCGGAACGCGGACGGTTTTCAGTATATCTATATTCTCGGAAACGATATTTATTCCGTCCGCGTCTAGAACGATAGGAACCGGTGAATTCTCAAGAACAATGCTGAGTAACCTGCGCGCCGCGGCGCTTTTTCCAAGGCCGCAGCCGATGAGGACCGCGCTCGCTCTCCCCAGCGCTGATCTGAGTACTTCTTCCCCTCCGGGCAAAAGCTCATTCGCCGCGGAAAGCTCCAGCAGAGTAAAAACCGGCTCGCAGACCTGCGAAGCAACGATTGGATAAATAGCCTTCGGAAGCGCCGCCTCTACGATGCCGGCCCCGCAGCGCACCGCCGCTCGGGCGCTCATTACCGCCGCGCCGGCCATTCCCTCGCTGCCGCACACGCACAGCAGTCTGCCGTAATTTCCCTTGTTGCTCTCCGGATCGCGGGGGTGCAGCATGTTGCGGACCCGATTGAGGCCGGTTCCGATTTCTTTATTTTCCGCATCGCCCGGGAAAACCGTCCCATCCCCGACGACAACGGCGGAAGCGTATTCCTTCGTATGCGTCACGCTGACAGAAAATCCCCGGCCGCCCGCCAGTTCCTGCGCGCGCCCGGAAAGGCACAGCTCCGGCCGGCCCGACGGGGTCCGGAGGAGCTGCACCTCTCTTAAATCGAATCCGGAAAGCCCGGTGCCGACCGCCTTGGAAAAAGCCTCCTTCGCACAGAAGCTTGCTGCTACGCTTTCAGCCGGAAAGCCGCGCTTCGCAAGCTGCGCGTACTCTTGCCCTCCCAGGATCCGAACGCAGAAGCGCGGATTCTCCATGGATTTCCGGATGCGTTTAATTTCGACGAGATCATTTCCCACCGAATGCACTCTGCATCACCTGCCTCGGCAAGAACGGCCGAATCGCGTTCAGGACCTTTTCCTCCGGATCAAAAACAACCAGAACATACCCCTTTTTCGGATGATGCGCTGAAAAGTACCAGCTTCCCTCCCCGCTGTCATGGCCAGAGCAGATGTAGCGGTCCGCGTAGGTTTTCCCCCGATGCTGCTCCGGATTGTATGTCCCCATGGCATCGACTTCATGCGCATCGACGGAGAGGATACGCTTTCTTTTTCTGCGAAAGATAATTTTGTCAACCGTGATATCTCCGTTTGTAATACTGTACTCGAATTCGACGCTCCGATTGGTGATCACGTAATAAGCGCCGACACAAACCCCGATCAGAACAAAAGCAGAAAGATGCGGAATAAAGAGCACGGCCAGCAGGACCAGCACAGCGCCGCCGAGCAGCGACGAGATTACAATCGCATAATCCAGAAGACCGAATTTTCTTTTTATGATCTGTTCTACAAAAATATCCATTGCATTTCCTCCGCACATATAATTCTGTTTCTATTTTAACACAGCTATGCCCCGGATACAATTCGAATTGCGGTCCCGGAAATCGCATTTTGTTTTTTTCTTGCTTTTTTAAAGTATAAGTGCTATATTTAGGATAAATCATAACAGATAAGAAACGCGATGAAAAAGGAAGTACTCTTTTCATTCCCCGCTTACAGAGAGGCATGTCACCGGCTGAAAGCATACCTGCGGGCGCAAAAGACGAAGTTCCCTTTGGAGCGGTGCGGCTGAACTTTTCGAGTAGGCCGCGACGAATGGTCTCGTTACGGACCGCTGAGAATCAATTAGGGTGGTACCACGGAGATTGTGCCTTCGTCCCTTCGGGGCGAAGGCTTTCTTTATGCCCAAATGGATTTTGGCAAAACAGCTTTCGGTATTAAACTTTGGAAAGGATGAATTGAAATATGAAGCAGGAGCTCGAAGAAATCCGTCAAAAAGCGGAGCAGGAACTGCTGAAGGCGAAAGACCGCCCGACGCTGGAAGACCTGCGCATTCGTTATCTCGGCAAAAAAGGAGAACTCACCGCAATTCTGAAACAGATGGGGGGACTTTCCGCCGAAGAACGGCCCGTCATTGGGCAGCTGGCGAACGACGTCCGTTCCTTTATCGACCGGGAACTGACGGAACGCGCCGCTCAGCTTCACGATGCGGAAACGCAGCTCCGCCTGAAGCGGGAAGCGCTCGACGTCACTCTGCCGGGGAAGCAGTACTCCCTCGGCTCCAAACACCCGCTCAGCATTGAACTGGACGAAATCAAGGAAATTTTCGTCGGCATGGGATTCGACATCGTCAGCGGGCCCGAGGTGGAATACGATTATTATAACTTTGAGGCGCTGAATATTCCGAAGGATCACCCGGCCCGCGACACGCAGGATACCTTTTATATCAACGACCGGATTCTGCTCCGGACCCAGACGTCCCCAGTGCAGGTGCGCACCATGGAAAAACAGAAGCCCCCGATCCGCATCATCTCCCCCGGGCGCGTTTACCGCTCCGACGCTGTGGACGCTACCCATTCTCCGCTGTTTCATCAGATCGAAGGTCTTGTCGTTGATAAGGGAATCACCTTCGCCAACCTGAAGGGCACTTTGGAAACCATCATAAAGCGCATGTACGGAGAAGATTCCGTCGTGCGCTTCCGCCCTCACCACTTCCCGTTCACGGAGCCTTCCGCCGAGGTTGACGTGCAGTGCTTCCACTGCCACGGCGAAGGCTGCAGCCTCTGCAAGGGCGAAGGCTGGATTGAGCTGCTCGGCTGCGGCATGGTGCACCCGAAGGTGCTTTCCAACTGCGGCATCGACCCGGAGGTTTATAGCGGATTTGCGCTCGGAATGGGCCTGGAGCGCGTGGTCATGCGGAAATACAGCATTGACGATTTACGCCTTTTCTATGAAAACGACGTAAGATTCCTCAAGCAATTTTAAGGAGGCAGAAACCATGAATCTTTCCATGAGATGGTTAAAAGAATATGTAACTCTGGATGAAATGCCGATGCGCGATTTCACCGAAGCCATGACCATGAGCGGTTCCAAGGTGGAAGGCTGGGAGACGGAAGGCAGCGAAATCAGCAATGTGGTTGTCGGTAAGGTGCTCTCTTTGGAAAAGCACCCGGATTCCGACCACCTTTGGATTACACAGATTGACATTGGTGCGGAAACGCCCGTTCAGATTGTAACCGGCGCACAGAACCTGAAGGAAAACGACATTGTTC
>JAEWRF010000238.1 GCA_023460155.1 Bacillota bacterium
CGGCAGCTTTTTCCGGACCTTCGAACGCGTGTATTTCGATCCGGCTTCCTTACAAACCTCTACCAGCCGGTAAATTGTGATGCGGCACCAGTCGTCAAAGCAGGTGTTTTTCCGCTTTGCCTCTGCAAGTTTCGGCTCCGGACTGTAGATCAGTTTCGCCAGAGCAGTGCGTTCTTCCTCCGAAATTGACTGCTCGAACAGCTCGTCAATCTTTTTTCGGACGACCCCGGAAGCGCTTTTGAGCTGAAAAAGGAAAGCAGAATGCTCGCCGTGCAGATCGCTGAAGAAGTATTCCGTCCCCTTAGGAAGGCTTAGAATCGCCTGCAAATTGATGATTTCTGAAGCTGCAGCCTGTGCGTTGGGATAGTTTTTCGCAAGCAGATTCAGATAATGCATGTCGTTCATAACTTGTCCCCCAGTCGGCTCCGTAGGCGGTGAGAGAGAAGAAGGAAAGCCTGGAGATCGTTCCCGACTTTCTGTTCTTCCCGTCGGAATTATGTTATAATCAAAGTATAAACATTTGGGAGGCTTTTTAATGGGGTATAAGGAAGAATTTGAGGAGATTTATAAAAATGGGATAAAGCGGAACGGGTCGGCGGAGCTTTTAGGCTGGCTTGAAACCACAGATTTTTTTACGGCGCCCGCCAGCACGAAATTCCACTGCGCCTGCCTTGGCGGTTTGGTGCAGCACAGCGTCAGCGTGTACCACGTTATGATGGAAAAGCACTTTGAACCCGGTGTGGACAGCGAGGAAAGCTTTGCAATCTGTGCTTTGCTCCACGATGTATGCAAGGCTCAGTTTTATAAAAAAGGGACGCGGAATTTCAAAAACGAGGAAACAGGGGCCTGGGAAAAGCGCCCGTATTATTCCATTGAAGACAGCTACCCTTACGGCCACGGCGAAAAATCGGTTTTTCTTATTGAACGCTTTCTTCGGCTGAAAACCTCCGAGGCAATCGCTATCCGCTGGCACATGGGCGGATTCGACGAAAGCGTCAAGGGAGGGGCCGGATATATCAGTCAGGCCTTCGACAAATATCCCCTTGCGGTTAAGCTGCACCTTTCCGATCTGGAGAGCACCTACCTGCGGGAACAGGGAACGTCGGAAGTCAGATAAGTCGGTACATAAAAACGTGCAGGCCGCCCGGAAAAATCCGGGCGGCTTTTTTTTCATTCTATCTTGACAGGAGAGAGAGACTGATGTATTATTGTATTAATCGATTAGTACATTGGTACAATCTGAATCCGCTACAGCGGATCGGGGGCTCTGTCCTATGAGAGTAAGGTTTAAAATTACCGGATTGGGGGCAGGGGAAACAGCAAATTCTCCTATTGACAAACATTGGAAAACGGTTACAATTGTATTATTAAAATAATACAAATGTACCAGTGAAGGTTGCAGAGGTGATTACATGTCATGGGAACTTAAATCTGACAGACCGATCTATTCTCAGCTGATTGAACAGATTCAGCTGATGGTTGTTTCCGGCATTTTTCCGGCGGGCTCCAAGCTGCCTTCCGTGCGGGAAATGGCGGCTCAGGCTTCGGTGAATCCGAACACTATGCAGAGAGCGCTTTCTCAGCTGGAAAGCGACGGCCTTTTATTTTCGCAGCGCACAAGCGGGCGATATGTTACAGAGGATGTGCAGAAAATTATGCAGACGAAAAACGGTCTTGCGGCAGAATTGATACACGATTTTATTGATCGGATGAACCAGCTTGGCTTTGACCGGAGCCAAACACTCGCTTTTCTTAACCGGTATATGAAGGAGGATGAGCAGAATGGACAGCATAGTTGAGTGCAGAAATCTCGTGAAATTCTTCCCGGGATGTCTCGCTCTTAATTCCATCAACCTTTCCATTCCGAAAGGGAGAATTGTAGGGCTTCTGGGGCCGAACGGAAGCGGGAAAAGCACGCTGATTAAATTGATCAACGGCCTGCTTACCCCGAACAGCGGCGAGGTGCTTGTGAAGGGGATTCAGCCCGGCATCGAAACCAAGCAGACCGTTTCTTATCTTCCGGAGCGGACCTATCTGAACGATTGGATGAGTGTTCAGACCATGATCGAATTTTTCGGAGATTTTTATCCGGATTTCAATCAGTCCAAGGCGTACGATATGCTGCAGCGGCTTCATATCAATCCCAACGACCGCCTGAAAACCATGTCCAAAGGCACTAAGGAAAAAGTCCAGCTGATCCTCGTAATGAGCAGGGAAGCGGAGCTTTATGTGCTCGACGAGCCGATCGGCGGGGTCGATCCGGCGGCACGGGATTATATTCTTGATACCATTATCAGCAATTACAGTGAGAATGCGACCGTGCTGATTTCGACGCATTTGATCACGGACGTTGAGAAAGTGCTGGACGATGTCATTTTTATCAACATGGGAAACATTGTTCTCACCTCCACGGTAGACGACATCCGCGAAAAGGAAAACAAGAGCGTGGACGCACTGTTCAGGGAGGTGTTCAAATGTTAGGAAAACTGATGAAATATGAGCTCAAGGCCACGGCGCGCGTCTTTCTGCCGCTGTTTGCCCTGATCATTCCGATGTCTCTGCTGACGAAGATTTTTCTGAATACAACGGCTGATTCTTTCGAGATTCCCCGGATGATTACAATGTCCGTTTATGTGATTCTGATCGTTGCCCTCTTTGTCATGACGTTTATTGTGACCATCCAGCGCTTTTACCGCAACCTGCTCGGCGACGAAGGCTATCTTTCCTTTACCCTGCCGGTCAAGACTCATACGCATATCGATGCCAAACTGCTTGTAACCCTGATCTGGGTTCTGCTGAGCACTCTGATTGCCGCCATTTCGATTTTTATTCTTGCGGTCGACGGGCAGACGATGAGAAAAATCGGCGAATTGCTGTCTCAGCTTAATCCGTTTCTGGCAAAATACGGAGCAAGCGTCTGGATTGCTTTTATAGAAGGCATTGCCCTTGTGCTGGTCTCTACCCTGTGCCAGACGGCGGAAATCTATTCGGCGATCACCGTGGGGAATCTCAGCAGCAAGCATAAGCTGATCGCGGGCATCGGGGCTTATATCGGGTTCGGTGTCGTCATGCAGACGGTTGCTTCGATTTTTGTGTCGATGTTTAAACCGTTTTTTGAAAATTACTTCACTGCGGCTAATCCCGATTTTCCGTTTCCGGCTATCAATTTCATGCTGCTGATCATTCTGTTGATGCAGCTGATTTATCTGGGCATATTCTATTTCCTGACGGACTGGCTGCTCAGCAGAAAGCTGAACCTTGAATAATCGAACACAACGCAAATACAAATTGATATACAGCGGGACGTACAGTCGGTACGTCCCTTTGTCGTATCTAAAATATTGTTCCGTAGAGTGGATGATCGTGCAAAAATGTGATATTCTTTTTTTAGAGGTGATCGTATGTCTGAAACGGCAATTCGAGCGGACGGGCTCGGAAAAACTTACGACGGAGTTACCTACGCCCTGAGTGATCTTTCGCTCCAAATCCCACAGGGAAGCGTTTTCGGCTTTTTGGGACCCAACGGGGCGGGAAAAACGACTACGGTTAAGCTGCTGACCGGGCTTCTGAAACCCACATCGGGCGCCAGCACGCTGTTTGGCCTGTCTCCCGTTAAGAAAACCAGCGAGGTGCATCGGATCTGTGGGGTTATGACCGAGACGGCGAAATCGTACGGACACCTGACGGGGATGCAGAATCTGATTTTTTACGGCCGTGTTTCCGGAATGAATCAGCAGGCGAGCGAAAGCCGGGCGGAAGAGCTTTTAAAGCTGCTTGACCTGTGGGATGCCCGGGAAAAAAAGCTCAGGGAATATTCCACCGGCATGGCACAGCGGCTTTCGCTTGCCCGCGCGCTGGTGAACCGCCCTAAGATCCTGTTTTTGGACGAGCCTACCAGCGGCCTTGACCCGGAGTCCTCCCAGACGGTCAATTCTCTGATTTTAAAGCTGGCCCGTTCGGAGGGAACGACGGTGTTTCTCTGTACCCACCAGCTGCGCTATGCGGAGGACTTATGCGAAAGCTACGGAATCCTGCATAAGGGCAGGATGATTGCCAGCGGCCCGCTGGAGGAACTCCGGCGTGAAGCCGGAATCCCGATGCGCGCCGTGTTTCGCCTTCGGGAGGGCCAGACGCAGGAAGGCTTTACAAGGCAGCCGGACGGCTGGTGGCAGACCGAGGTCGAAAGCGGCGAGCAGATGCCGAAGCTTTTGAAAGACGTTGTTCTTTCGGGGCACGACGTCTTTGAGGCGCGTCTGATCCGGCCGACTCTGGAAGACGTTTACTTTAAGCTGGTGGAACGAAAGGAGGCTCTCACATGACGCTGTTTACCGATGCGGAGCGCGCGCTTGCGGAAAAAGACTTTCACGAGGTATGGGATTCCAGAATGACCCGCACAACACTGATTGTTGTGCCGATCGTCATGGTTGTGTTTCTTCCGGTCTTGTTCCTTGTTATGGTTTATATCGTGCCGACGAATCAAATCAACGGGATGGAACAGATGATGAAGCTCCTGCCACCGGAAGCAAAGAGCTTTACGATCCAGCAGGATATTTTTTATCTAATGATTAACCTGATGTGCCCTATGCTGTTCCTGATGATTCCGCTCATGGCTTCCAGCGTTTCGGCGGCCTGCAGCTTTGTCGGAGAAAAGGAGAGGGGAACTCTGGAATCCCTTTTGCTGACTCCGATGAAGATCCGTCAGATTTTCCATGCTAAGGTGATCGGCTGCGTCGTGATCTCCGCCGTTACGACCGCGGTTTCCTTTGTCGTGTTCTCCGCGGTGGTTTCGGTCGGGGATATTATGCTGCGCCTGCCTTTTTTCCTGAACTGGAGCTGGCTTGTCCTGATCCTTCTGCTTGCCCCCGGCTGCACGGTTTTCGGAGTCGTTTTCATGGTGCTTGTCTCCGGGAAAAGCAAAAGCTATATGGAATCCGTTCAGACTTCAGGGTATATCGTCCTGCCCGTTGTTCTGCTGTTTATTGGCCAGATGACGGGGCTTTTCCGACTCGGTGCTTTTGCCCTTCTTTGTGTTTCCCTCGCCGTGCTTGCGCTGGACGCGGTTCTCTGGACCGTTTGCTCGCGCCTGTTTACACCGGATAAGCTCCTCCGGTAAAGGGGAGCGGTTGCCTTCCGGCCCGGATTGTATTATAATATTATGGTAAGACAAGAAACGCGAGGTGATTTTGTGACTGCAGATTTGCACTGTCACACAAAAATGTCCGATGGCTCCGTCGGAATTGACGAATTGATTTTGTTGGCTCGCAGAAGCGGCATAACTACCCTTGCCGTAACGGATCACGATACATTTGCCGGCTCGGTTCGGGCTAAAATTTTTGGAGACCGGCGGGGGGTTTCCGTGATTCCCGGCGTTGAATTTTCCACGCGGGATTCCTCAACGGGCCGGAAGGCCCATATTTTATGCTATCTCTGCGACAATACCGACCGGCTGGAGGGCCTTTGCAAAAGAACTCACGACGCAAGGCACCGCGCGGCGGAGATGATGCTCCGCAAGGTGATGCAGCTTTATCCCATTCCGGCTGAGATGGTGATGAAGCGGGCGCAGGGCAGCACGAACCTTTATAAGCAGCATATCATGCACGCCCTGATTGACGCGGGCTACACGAACGAGTTTTTCGGGGAACTCTTCCATAAGCTGTTCAATTCCAAAGACGGCCTGGCTTATGAGCCGGTTGCTTACCCCGAAGTGCACGATGTGATCGCTCAGATTCATGAAGCGGGTGGAATCGCTGTTCTCGCTCACCCGGGGGAGTATGACAGCTACGGCCTTCTGGAGCAGCTTGCCCGCGACCACGAAATCAGCGGGGTAGAGGTCTGGCATCCGCGCAACCGTGCCGGAGACGAACAGAAATTTCGAATCCTTGCCGGGGAATATGGGCTGGTGATGACCGGGGGAACGGACTTTCACGGGATCTATACGAATCGGCCGATTCCTCTCGGAACCTGTTCGACGCCCGAGGATCAGCTTCAGGCTCTGATCGGACGCAAGAAAAAATCCACTTAACACGACAGGAGAAAAACAAAATGACTTATTCCTATCGAACGCACGGTACGTGCTCTTCGGAAATTATCGTCGATCTGGAGGACGACGTGGTCCGCTCCGTGAGGATCATCGGAGGCTGCAGCGGGAATCTTCAGGGCATTTCTTCCCTGGTTCGGGGCATGAAAGCCGAAGAGGTTATTGCAAAGCTGAAGGGAATCCGCTGCGGCACAAAACCGACTTCCTGCCCGGATCAGATTGCGGCCGCGCTGGAACAGGCCCGCGTTCTTCAGAAAAAGGCATAAGGCAAGGGCTGCGATTTTATTCGCAGCCCTTTTTGATAATCAGCAGCCACAGCCGTTATTGTTGCAGCCATCGCCGCAACCGCAGCCGCCGCCGCAACCGCAGCCGCCGCCGCAACCGCCGCCGCAGCCACCAAATCCATTGCCGCAGACGACCCAGATGATGAGCAGGATGATAACCCAAGAGCAGCTATTGCCACCGAAACCGCAACCGCAACCGCAACCATTGTTACACATACTTGATTTCCTCCTTTCGGTTTACAATACATAATATTGCGATGGAACAAATCGTGTTACAAGTATTCTGTAATGGAATGTGAAATTATCGCCTGACTTTTTCAGCGGACCGAAATCGTGTTATAATAGGTAATACAAAATCTATGTTATGGGGGCAACTGCCATGCTGTGCCAATACTGCGGAAAAAACCCGGCCGCGGTCCATGTGAAGTCGATCTCGGACGGGAAGCTGACGGAGTTTTCCCTCTGCGCGGAGTGCGCAAGGGAACTCGGCTGCGGAAATCTTCTCACCGGGCTCGGTTCCGGTTTCAGCGGCGTGCTCCGCGAGCTTTTCGGGAGCGGAGAAGAAGAATACGAGGAACCCCGCTGCGGCTGCTGCGGCACCTCGTTCAGCGATATTGCCAGAAGCGGAAAGGTTGGCTGTGCGGAGTGCTACCGGGTCTTTAACGACCGCCTGCTTCCGCTTATTCAGCAGATTCACGGCAGCGTCGTATATCGCGGGAAAATTCCGGGGGACGATCTGCCTCAGGTGCGGCCGGGCGGGCAGCTGAGCGTGATGCACCAAAAACTTCGGGAAGCGATCAGCAGCGAAAATTTTGAACAGGCCGCAGTCCTGCGCGACCGGATCCGCGCGCTTGAGGGAGAGGGGGGAGAGAAGGAATGAGCAGTTGGCGAACCGCGCAGGGCCCGGAAAGCGACGTTGTTCTGAGCACCCGGATCCGCCTTGCACGCAATGTCCGCGGAATTCCTTTCCCGGTAAAAATGGAAAGCCGTGAGCGGCACGACCTGGTGGAAAAGGTAAGGGCCATTCTTGCCGACCCGAACAGCGTACTCTTTCGGGAATTTCATTTCGTCGATATGGCCGAACTGACGCTGACGCAGGCGGTGGCGCTGGTCGAGCGAAACGAAGTCAGTGCCGATTTTATCGCGGACCGGGACGGAAGGGCACTTCTGATTACGGAAGACGAGTCCGCTGCTGTGATGGTCAATGAGGAGGATCATTTCATTCTCCAGACCTTCGGGAGCGGCCTTGCCCTGAAGGAAACGTATGAGGAGGCCGACCGGCTTGACACGGTGCTGAACAAGGCGCTTGGCTTTGCGTTCGACAGGAAGCTTGGGTATCTGACTCAGAACCCCATGCATCTGGGTACGGGAATGATCGCTTCGGTTTTTCTCCATCTGCCGGCGCTCGCCGATTCCGGCACCACGGGACGGCTTGCCTCCA
>JAEWRF010000239.1 GCA_023460155.1 Bacillota bacterium
CTCTGCGCGCAGGCAGGCGTCAAGCTGACCGGCGCCGGTGCTACATTCCCCTACGGCAAGGATCCTGACGACCGCAACATCCGCGTCGCACCGACCTTTCCGCCGGTTGCGGAGCTGGAACAGGCAATGGACCTTTTTTGCATCTGTGTGCAGCTTGCCGCAGCGGAAAAGCTGCTCAGCGAGCAGAGCGTCTGAGCGGCCGGACCACTCCGAAAGCCTTTGAAAAAGGAACCGCAAAGAAAAGGGAGGAAGAGCAATCTTCCTCCCTTTTCCAGTTGCAAAACTTCCAAATATCTGGGCAAAAGCGATTGACTTTTTGGCGCAATCACAATATAATTAGGGTTGTACGTCTGCGAAAATTCGCGGAAAACCAACATAATGGAGGATTCACGCATGAAGCGAGTACGAAAACCAGTATTTTTCATCGTTGCCCTCCTCATTCTGTTTTTTACCTTCACATCTATCTTCGGGTTAAAGGCGAAAAACGGGGATAATTCGGTCACCTATTTAAAGGGAGTCGGAGACATCCGGTGGGGAATTGATATTAACGGCGGCGTTGAGGCGACCTTTACACCGGCGACTTCGACCAAGGCGACCAAGGACCAAATGGATTCCGCGGAATCGATCATCAAACTCCGCTTGATCAATTCCAACATCACAGACTACGAAGTATACACCGATTACAATCACGACCGCATCATTGTCCGCTTCCCTTGGAAGAACGGGGAGAAGACGTTTGATCCGCAGACTGCGATCGACGAACTCTCCGCTACGGCAATGGTGACCTTCCGTGAAGGTATGGAATATACCACACAGACGACCGGCTCGGACGGACAACCCGTCTACAAGACCCCGAAGGGGACGACGGCTTCCAGCATCATCCTGCAGGGCGCTGACATCAAGAGCGCAAAGCCTGAGATGACGCAGGATCAGACGACAGGCCAGTCGACTTACGCGGTTTCGCTGGTGCTGAGCGACAGCGGCAAGCAGAAATTCGCGGATGCGACGCAGCGCCTTCAGGGCCAGATTATTTCCATCTGGATGGACGACACAATGATTTCCTACCCGAAGGTGGACAGCGTCATTACAGACGGCAAGGCACAGATCAGCGGAACCTTTACGGCGGCGGAAGCTTCTTCCCTTGCCAATAAAATCAACGCCGGTGCCCTTCCGTTCAAGCTGACGACGACCAGTCTCAACACCATCAACCCGACGCTCGGCAAAACTTCGCTGAACGCCATGCTGGTCGCAGGCATCATCGCCTTTATTCTGGTCAGCCTGTTCATGCTTTTTGTATTCCGGCTGCCCGGCTTCGTGGCGATTCTTTCCCTGCTGGGCCAGATCGCACTGATGTTTGCGGCGGTTTCCGGCTATTTCGGGTTTATCAACAGCTTTACGCTGACACTCCCCGGTATCGCCGGTATCATACTCTCGGTCGGCATGGGCGTTGACGCCAATATTATTACGGATACGCGTATCAAAGAGGAACTGTGGGCTGGGAAAACGCTGGATACGGCAATCGTAAGCGGCGATGAAAACAGTTTTGCCGCCATCTTCGACGGCAACATCACAA
The DNA here is from genome assembly GCA_023460155.1 of Bacillota bacterium. Classification (GTDB taxonomy): domain Bacteria; phylum Bacillota; class Clostridia; order Oscillospirales; family Acutalibacteraceae; genus Caproicibacter. The sequence goes on from JAEWRF010000239.1 coordinate 1,574, forward strand.
CCATCATTGTTGCATTGATCCTAATGCTTGTGTTTGGCCCGACCAATATTCTTTCCGCAATCTTCGGTGCTTCGACCACCGGTTCCATTTATTCCTTTGGCTATACCCTGCTGCTCGGAAACATTGGCAACTTCATCTTTGGTGTGTTTACCACCAGAGCGATGACGAAATCCCTTTCCGGCTTTAAAGTTTTTCGGAATAAGTGGTTGTATGGAGGGCCGAAGGAATGAAAACTTTTCATATGCATTTCTATGAAAATCGAAAGATTTTCTTTACCATTTCCCTTGGCATTATGGCAATCGGCCTCATTTTCAACATCATTTTCGGCGTCAAGCTCGATATCCAGTTTACGGGCGGCGCGATGATCAAATACTCCTATGTCGGCGATATCGACCAGGCAAAAGTGGAGAGCACGGTAGAGAATCTGGTCAAGCGCGATGTTTCCGTCACGATCAACCAAAATATTCAGGCGGGGGGCGCCAAGTCGCAGAGCGATGTGACGATTTCCTTTGCCGGCACCCAGTCGCTGACCCTTGACAATCAAAAGGCGATTCAGGCCGCGTTGGCCAAGGAATATCCGAACGCGAACTTCCAGATCGTCGAGTCCAGCTCGGTTAACCCGTCGATGGGCCAGAGCTTCTTTGTAAAATGCCTTGTTGCGGTATTTATTGCCTTCATCCTGCTGGACATTTATATCGCACTTCGGTTCCGCAAAATCGGCGGTACGGCGGCGGCAATTTTCGCAATTGTTGCCCTGCTGCACGATGTCGCAATGGTGTATTTCACCTTTGTTATCGCGGGGATTCCGCTGAACGACAGCTTTATCGCCGTTGTTCTTACCATTCTCGGCTACTCGCTGAACGATACCATCGTCGTGTACGACCGTATCCGTGAAAACCGCAGGCTGCTCGGCCTGAAAGCGGGCTACGGCCAACTGGTAAACCTCAGTATCAACCAGACCTTTACCCGTTCCGTTTACACGGCGGGATGCACGTTCCTCTCCATTGCAATTGTGTTTGTCGTCGGCAGCTTTTACAATCTGTCCACAGTAACCACATTTGCTCTGCCAATGATGATGGGCATTCTCACCGGCTGCTATTCCTCCATTTGCATTGCCGGTCCGCTGTATGTTATGTGGGAAAACCACAAGCTGAAGGAGAAGGTTGCCGTCGCAGCCAAAGCGGAAGCGGAAAAACCGCAGAAAGCTGCAAAGCCTCTGCCGGCGGCCGCTCAGGAATCCACAGACGGATCTGCTCCGGCCGCTCCGAAGGCGCCATCCGCGGCTCCTGCAAAGAACGCGCAGGCACCTGGCAAGCCGAAGCCCAAAAAGAGAAAGAGATAACCGAATTTTTTGCCGGCGTGCCGCAGGGTACGCCGGTTTTTTGATCCGCTCCCGCACGCCGGGCCCACGGACAACTTTTTGCCGGAATTGCTTTAAAGTTCCGGGCGGTTGCGATATAATAAATCATATGAGAATCCTATAACAAACGGAAAGCAGGAATCAAAATGGCTACGCAGTATACCGTCCCGCTCTCAAAGGTAATTAAAGAGCTTGCGCTCAGTGAAATCAGCATGCCGGTCAGCCCGGACGAAATCCTTGTTTCCTCCATGGATGTCAACCGGCCCGGTCTTGAGCTGAACGGCTTTTACGATTATTACGATACGAGCCGGATCGTTATCTTCGGAAATGCGGAAACCGCGTATTTGAATTCCATTTCCGCCGAGCGGCGGAAAATTGTGCTGAACGATATTTTTTCCCAGAAGCCTCCGGCAGCCATCATCGCGCGCGACCTGAAGCCGCTGCCGGAACTTGTGGAAGCCACCCGGTGCAACGGGGTGCCGCTCCTGAGCACGGCGGATACGACCAGCAGCCTTGTCGCCGCGCTGGTTTCGTTCATGAACGTGGAGCTGGCACCGCGCATCACGCGCCACGGCGTGCTGGTTGAGGTTTACGGCGAGGGGATCCTTCTGGTGGGAGACAGCGGCGTCGGCAAAAGCGAGACGGCAATCGAACTGATCAAGCGGGGCCACCGGCTGATTGCGGACGACGCGGTCGTCATCCGCCGTGTTTCGGCGAAATCCCTCGTGGGCGAAGCCCCGGACAACATCAAGCATTTTATTGAGCTGCGGGGCATAGGTATTATCAACGCCCGCCGGATCTTCGGCATGGGCGCCGTCAAGCTGACGGAGAAGATCGACATGGTCATCAACCTTGAAATCTGGGATAACCAGAAGGTCTACGACCGCATGGGCATCGACAGCGAATATACCGAAATTCTCGGCATCCGCGTTCCGGTGCTGACCATTCCGGTAAAACCGGGCCGCAACCTCGCCATCATCATCGAAGTTGCGGCGATGAACAACCGCCAGAAAAAGATGGGCTACAACGCAGCGGAGGAACTGCTGAAAAACCTTGGAATGGATATTTCCACCATGCAGCAGACGGAGAAAAAAACGGATCTCGATTTTTAAGAAACCGTTTTGGATGCGGATGTACAAAAATTATTGAATGAAACAGGAACAGGGAGCAAAGAATGAAGCTGATAGCGGATACACACATGCACACGGTTGCCTCAACGCATGCATACTGCACTCTTACGGAAATGGTACATGCCGCCGGTGAAGCCGGGATGGCTGCCGCGGCGGTCACCGATCACGGGAAAAACATGCCGGGCTCGCCGGGGAAATGGTATTTTAAAAATCTGGTCGTCGTGCCGCGGTACCTCGAAAACGTTCTCGTTCTGCGCGGGGAGGAAGCCAATGTCCTTGATTTCGAGGGCACGCTGGACGTTGACCCCGAGGATCTGGAAGGGCTGGACTGGATTGTCGCGTCCATCCACGCGGGCTGCATGACGGAAGGTGAGCCGACCGTGGAAAAGGTTACCAATGCCTACCTGAATCTCGCGAAAAATCCGCTTGTGAACGTGATCGGCCACAGCGGATCGCAGAAATACGCATACGATTACGAAACGGTTCTGCCGGAATTTGGCCGGAACGGGAAACTGGTGGAGCTCAACGAGAGCACGTTCACCGGACGGAAAAAATCCGTGCCGAACTGTGCAAAGATCATGCGGCTCTGCAAAAAGTTCGGGGTTCCGATTATCGTGAACAGTGACGCGCATTTTTCCACCCAGGTGGGTCGGTTTGAACAATCACTCCGCCTGCTCGCGGAGATTGATTTCCCGGAGGAGCTTGTCGTCAATTCGAGCGCGGAACGGTTCCGCGCCTACCTGAAACAGTATACCGGCGTTTTCAGCGACCCCAGCGTCATTTGAAATCGGAGGAGCGCATGGACGAGATCAGGCAGTTTGGAGAATACGCGAAGGAGCTCGGGTGTGAGGTGCGGTATGACGAGCCCATGAGCCGCCATACCACCTTCCGGATCGGCGGGCCGGCCGACGTCTATCTCGTCGCGCCGGACAGCGCCGCCCTGCGGAAACTTTGCAAAAAATCCGGAGAACTGGGCGTTCGCGTCGTGCCGCTCGGCAACGGCTCCAACACCCTGGTGCGGGACGAAGGGGTCCGCGGCGCCGTGATTGCGCTCGGAGAAGGCTTCCGAAAAATTGAAGCGGTTGGAAACGCTTCGATTGAATGCGGCGCGGGGGTATCGCTTGCCCGCCTGTGCAGCTTTGCCCGCGACTGTTCCCTGACCGGGCTGGAATTTGCCTGGGGAATTCCGGGATTGGTCGGCGGGGCCGCTTTTATGAACGCGGGGGCCTACGGCGGCTCCATGTCCGAGGTCATCGCGGCCTGCTCCCATGTGACTCCCTCCGGCGAAGCGGGCGCTCTGCGCAGAGCGGAACTTTGCTTCGGCTACCGGCACAGTGCTTACGCGGAAAACGGGTGCTTTATCACCTCCGTCCGGGTTGCCCTGCAGCCCGGACGGAGTGAAACGATCAGCGCCGCTATGGATGACCTGTACAGCCGGAGAAAAGAAAAGCAGCCGCTGGAGCTGCCCAGTGCGGGCAGCGTGTTCAAGCGGCCGGAGGGCCATTTTGCCGGTACGCTGATCGAACAGTGCGGCCTGAAGGGGCGCCGTGTCGGCGGCGCGGAGGTCAGCGGGAAGCATGCGGGCTTCATTGTGAATATGGGAGGGGCCACGTGCGGAGACGTGCTGGCCCTGATTGAAGTGATCCGGGAGACTGTTCTGCGTGAAACGGGCGTCGCCCTGGAGTGCGAAGTGAAAACGCTTGGGTAGAATCCGGGAGGAACTATGGAATTCTTAATTGTTACGGGGCTTTCGGGAGCCGGGAAAACGAGGGCAATCAACGCGCTGGAGGATATCGGCTTCTACTGTGCGGACAATATACCGCCGCAGCTGATTCCAACTTTTTACGAACTTTCCCGACAGGCCAAGGGGTCGCTTTCCCGTGTCGCGGTTGTTACAGATATCCGCGGAGGGGACATGTTTTCCACGCTCTCGGAAACGCTGGATAAAATGAAAGAAGAAGACAAGGAATACAAGATCCTGTTTCTGGATGCGGACGAGGCGACCCTTGTGCGCCGGTTCCGCGAGACCCGGCGTAAGCATCCCCTCGCGGACAACTGCCTTGGCTCGCTGGAGCAGGCGGTCAGCCTGGAGCGCGAGGCGCTCCGGCAGGTGAGGGAACGGGCGGATTTTATCATCGACACTTCCTTTTTGTCTCCCTCTCAGCTCAAGGAGCGCGTTTCGAG
>JAEWRF010000240.1 GCA_023460155.1 Bacillota bacterium
TCAATGATACGTTGACATTACAGATAAGTTTATCATTTTAAGCATTAAATTCCAAAATATTGAAAAGAATTTATTCACTATAACAAATGCAAAACAGGCTTTGTTAACAGACGGGCTCGCGTGAGCAAAGATGCAAAAAAAGCCCTGCAAAAAGCGAACGCCTTTTGCAGGGCCAAGGGGAAACGGAGGAACTCCATTCCTCTTTATTCGATAATGCTCTTGCCGGTCATTTCCGGCGGCTGGGGAAGACCGAGAATCTTCAGCATGGTCGGCGCGATGTCGGCCAGCTTTCCGCCCTCGCGCAGCTTGCAGGGGTAGCCGACGACGCAGAACGGAACCGGGTTGGTGGTGTGGGCGGTGAACGGCGTGCCGTCTTCGGCAACCATCTGCTCGGCGTTGCCGTGGTCGGCCGTAATCAGGGCTACGCCTCCGGCGCGGCGGATGGCGTCAATCACTTTTCCGACGCAGGTGTCCACCGCTTCCACAGCGGCCTTCGCGGCATCAAAAACGCCGGTGTGGCCGACCATATCGCAGTTTGCGAAGTTCAGGATGATCACGTCGTATTTTCCGCTCTCAATGCGTTCCAGCAGGGTATCCGTCACCTGATAGGCGCTCATCTCCGGCTGAAGATCATAGGTGGCGACCTTCGGGGAATTGACCAGAGCGCGTTCCTCGCCGGGATAAACGGTTTCCACGCCGCCGTTGAAGAAGAACGTCACGTGCGCATACTTTTCCGTTTCGGCAATGCGGAGCTGGGTCAGGCCCTTTGCGGAAATGTACTCGGCAAAAGTGTTTTTCAGCGATTCCGGGCGAAATGCGATATCCACGTTCGGCAGGGTCGCGTCGTACTGCGTCATGCAGACGAAATTGAGGGGGAAGAACCCATTCTTGCGTTCAAACCCGTCAAAATCGGGGTCCACGAACGTCCGGGTGATTTCGCGCGCGCGGTCGGGACGGAAATTGAAGAAAATCACGGAATCGCCGGGCTTCACGGTACCTTCCGGATCACAGACGGCAGGAATTACAAACTCATCCGTCACACCGGTTTGATACGAATTTTCCACTGCCTGCACGGGATCGGAGCACTGAACTCCCTCGCCGTATACCATAGCGGCGTAAGCCTTGGAAACGCGCTCCCAGCGATGGTCGCGGTCCATGGCATAATAGCGGCCCATGACGGTCGAGATTTTTCCGATTCCGATTTCCTTTGTCTTTTCGACGCAGGCGGACACAAAGTCCTTTCCGGAGGAAGGGGGAACGTCGCGTCCGTCAAGGAACGCGTGGATGTAGACTTCTTTGCAGCCGTGCTTTTTGGCGAGTTCCAGCAGCGCATACATGTGGGTGTTGTGGCTGTGGACGCCGCCGTCCGACAGCAGCCCCAGAATGTGGAGCGCTTTGCCGGAAGCCGCGGCTTTGTCAACGGCACCGATGAGTGCCGGGTTCGCGAAGAAGTCGCCGTCCTGAATGGATTTGGTGATGCGGGTCAGTTCCTGATAGACCGTGCGGCCCGCGCCGATGTTGGTGTGGCCAACCTCGGAGTTTCCCATTTGCCCGTCGGGAAGGCCCACATCCATGCCGGAAGCGCCGATCTGCGTCAGCGGGTTGCCGGCGAACAGGCGGTCAAGGTTCGGCTTTTTCGCGGCCATAATGGCGTTCCCAGATTCCGGCCCGATCCCGAAGCCGTCCAAAATCATCAGAAGTAAAGGCTTTTTCATTTATATTATATACTCCTTAGCGGTTCGGTTATTTGCTCGCTGCTTTTACAATTTCGGCGAAGTCGGCCGGCTTCAGTGAAGCGCCGCCGATCAGGCCGCCGTCTACGTCGGGCTGTGCGAGAAGCTCCGCGGCGTTCTTCGCGTTCATGGAGCCGCCATACTGAATGGTGATCGCGTCTGCCGAGTCCTTACCGTACAGCTTTGCAATGGTCGCGCGGATCGCTGCGCAGACTTCGTTCGCCTGCTCGGAGGTTGCCGTTTTGCCTGTTCCGATCGCCCAGATCGGCTCATAGGCGATGATAATGCGGGAAAGCTCCGCCTGAGAAACGCCGCCGAGAGCAATTTTCGTCTGCAGGGCCACCAGTTCGTCCGTAATGCCCTGTTCGCGCTGCTCCAGCGATTCACCGACGCAGAGGATCACGTTCAGGCCGCTGTCGAGCGCGGCGCGGATGCGCGTGTTCACGGTCTGATCCGTCTCGCCGAAATAGGTGCGGCGTTCACTGTGGCCGATAATCACGTATTTGACGCCGACGGAGGCGAGCATCGGAGCGGAAACCTCGCCGGTGAAGGCGCCGGACGGGGCCCAGTGGCAGTTTTCCGCGCCAACGCCGAGGTTGGAGCCTGCAGCTGCTTCCAGAACGGCGGCAAGGTCGATATAGGGTACGCAGACGACAACATCACAGCCGGCATCCTTGACGAGCGGCTTAATTGCCTCTACCAGTTCTTTTGCTTCAGCAGGGGTTTTATTCATTTTCCAGTTTCCGGCGATAACCGCCTTACGGAGCTTTTTATTCATTTCATTTGCCTCCTATTAATTTTTTTTCAAATACAAATTCAGGGGCGGTTTTCCGCCCCTGACAAAGAATTTATTTGTCGTTCAGGCAGGCGATTCCGGGCAGGACCTTGCCTTCGAGGAATTCCAGCGAAGCGCCGCCGCCGGTGGAGATATGGGTCATCTTTTCGGCGAAGCCAAGCTTTTCGACCGCAGCAGCGGAATCGCCGCCGCCGATGATGGAGATGGCGCCGCTCTCAGCGACCGCTTTCGCCACCGCGGTGGTGCCGTTTGCGAAATGAGCCCATTCGCTGACGCCCATCGGGCCGTTCCAGACAACGGTTCCGGCTCCCTTGAGCGCGTCGGCAAACAGCTTCGAGGAACGGGGACCGATGTCCAGACC
>JAEWRF010000241.1 GCA_023460155.1 Bacillota bacterium
GCCTTTCCGTGATGCTCAAGCCGGGCTACTCCCCGGAGGAGCAGTACCGCAGCCGCGGGAAACAGGGCCCGTGGACGGACGTGTACGCCACTGCCGCGACGCTCTATAAGCTGCTGACGGGTGAAACTCCGCCGGAGGCGATGGACCGGCTGGCGGAGGACGACCTGAAGCCGTTCTCGTCGTTCGGGCTCAGCTTACCGGAAAACTATGAAAAAGCAATCCTGAAAGCGCTCTCCGTGCGCGCGGAGGGACGATACCAGAGCATGGCGGAATTCGAGGCGGCGCTCACCGGAGAGGTGGAGCAGGAAGACGCCCGCCCTTCCCCGGCGGAAAAAGCCGATGAAACAGCGCCCGTGAACCCGGCACCCACTAAAAATGCAGAATCAAAGGAAGAAAGACCGGTTCCCCCGAACGGGCTTCCCTGCGTTACCGTTCCCATTCCGGAAAGGAAGTGGGGCGGCACGTTGGGCGAAGAAAAAGCCGGCTTTGCCGCAGAGGAAAGCCCTGCGGGCTATGACCAGCTGACTTCCGGAGACCAAGGCGATGGAAATTACTTTTCTTTATCACAAGTTTGGCTTATTTCCGGTGCAGTCGTCCTCGGAATCATTGTGATGATAATGATTCTTTCCGGTGTAATCGAGCAGCGGCATGACGACATTTCCGTGCAGGCGGGGGCGTCCTCCTCCGCGGCGTTGGAAAGTTCCTCGGAGGCGCAGTCAAACACCGTTCCCGTACAAACAAGGTCATCCGGAGAAACGGTGGTTTCGTCTGTCGCCGCGCCCAGTTCTTCCGGCACTCCTTCCTCCGTGCCTCCGGTGTCGTCCGCGCAGTCGTCGGCTCCTTCTTCGCCCAGTCAAACGGGCACAACGGGCAATACTTCAGGGAACATTTCAAATAATGGATTTGTTGCCCAGCAGGGCGACTGGATTTATTATTCCAATGAAAGTGATACTGAGCGACTGTATAAGATGAAAGACGATGGCAGCGAAAAAAGTCGAATGTATATCGCCGCAAGCGATAATATTAATATTATTGGAAACTGGATTTATTATTCCAATGAAGCAGTGGGAAAACTCTGTAAGATGAAGACAGACGGTACCGGCTGGGCTCAACTGAGTGATGACCGCCCGGGATCAATGAATATTGTTGGTGACTGGATCTATTATTCAAGCAACAAAAACCAGGGCCTTTACAAAATTAAAACAGACGGAAGCAACAAAACAAAGCTGGACGATGGCTTTATAATGCAGGTAAACGTGAGCGGTGATGAAATTTATTACAGGAATGCAGATAAAAACGATATTCTTTACAAAATTAAAACAGACGGAAGCGGCAAAGCTCAAGTAGGTGCCGACAGCACATGGTCTTTCAATGTGGTAAATGATTGGATCTATTATGAAAACAAAAATGACGGCGATAAACTTTATAAAATAAAAGCAGACGGAAGCAGCAGGACAAAGCTTACTGATGATGCATCATCCTATCTGAATGCCACCGAAAATTGGGTTTACTATGGAAATGACAGCGACGGCGGAAGCCTTTACAAGGTCAAGACGGACGGCAGCGGCAGAATCAAGTTGGGTAAAGATAAAATCGGACAGATCAATGTAATTGGCGACTGGATTTATTATATAAATGCCGGCGATAATTATGCGGTCTATCGGATTAAGTCCGACGGCACGCATCGCCAGCTTGTAAACTGACCCCGAACCGAAAAAATCGCCCGGAAAGCAGAAAAGCTTTCCGGGCGATTCGTGTTTTGCTACAGCTCCATTTGATCCAGAATGTCGCGCAGCTGCTTCATTTCCTCCGCCGTAAGGGTAATCCCCTTGCCCATCTTGGCGTGGTCCGGCGACCAGTCGCGGATGTCGTATTTCGGGTCGCGCCCGTTCCAGCTCACGAGGTTCACCTCGCGCTTCCACCCCTTTATGTTTTCGGAAAGCTCCCCGAACTCCTTAACAACTTCAAATTCAATTTCCGCCATAGACAATTCCTTCCTTTTGCTTTTCTCTTCGCTCTATTATTATAACGGATCGGTGAATTTTTACAACCGGAAAATTTCATGCCGAAACATCCGGGCAAAAAAATCCGCTCTCCGGCTGACCGGAGAGCGGCGGAGAAAACCGGACTATTTCCTGAACCGGAAGTATTTGATCCCCGGAGTGGAAGGATTTACCGTGCGGTTTATGTAGCAGTAGGTTTTCCCGTCGGAGGTCCATTTCCAGTTCTGCTCGATCACGGTGCAGGTCGTGCCCGAAACGCTCTTTACAATGAACCAGTGGCCCGAGCCGGAACGGTCAAGCTGATAGCCGACATCGCCGGGTTTCGGCGCCCAGGTGCGGGCAAAGGAGCCGGAGGACGCAACGGGTGTGCGTCCGGTCAGCAGGTTCGTCACGGTGACCCCGTACCGGGCGCTGTAATATTTCTTCACATATCCGGCGCAGCAGAAATCACCCGTGCTGCTTTTTACGGTCGTGTACCTTGCCGGCACGCCGTTGAAGGTATCCACCGTCTGGCCCTTCGCCCAGACGGTTCCGGAATAGGTCACCCGCACCATCGTGGAGGCCGAAGCCGAAAAGGCCAAGGTGAACAGCGCGGCGAAAACCAGCAGAAAGATCGCCGCGTGCCGCCCGAGGCGGCCGGAGGCAGTATGTAGCTTTTTCATATGCAATTCCCCTGTGTCGCAAATCTGTTTTTTAAGTTTTTATGGAAGAAGCCCGAAATTTCGCTCCGATTTGCTCACCTCCCTGTGCAAAATACCTTCTTCCTGTTTTCTTTATACCATCTTTCGCGTTTTTGTAACTGATTTGTAAGTATTAACAAATAATGGATCATTTTGCCATTTTTGCCCAGAGTTGGCCGTTTCTTCCGGGAAACCCGCCAAAGGCGCGCCGTCATAGACATGCACGCAGGTGTCCCCTCCCCCCTTCTGCCGCAGAGAAAAGAGAAATGCACAAAAAGACGCGCCCGCAAGCGGGCGCGTCTTTATCGGGGTATCAGAAATCCGGCAAGCTCGGTACCGGTGCATCTTTATTGTCTTCGGATAAAAATAAATAATCGTTTACTGGTAATTTTATATTATTTTTTATTTTATTTTAAAATATTATTGTTAATTTTTTATAATATGTGTCGATATATGAATTAAACGAGAACGGATAAAAATCAGTTTACCAATTTTCCCAATGGAATCGCAGCAAACTAAATTTTTAATATTTTCACAAGAGGGAATGACTATGAACACTGATGGTTTGAAATGGTTTGAGAAAAAATGGTTTGTCAATCTCAAGATCAGGACTCGGCTTACCCTTAGTTTCCTGTTTCTCGCCGTACCTGCCGCTGCCGTCGGCGCGGCAGGAATTCTGTTTTCCCTATGGGGAAACGTTCCTCATTCAGTGACATTCGCGGTCATCGTCGGAATACTTTCACTGCTGGAACTGGCGGGTGCGCTGCTGCTCGGTTCCATCAACGCATTTTTAGTCACAGATCCGACGGAGAAAAATGAACGCGTCATTCGGAAATTTGCTACCGGCAGCTTCAGTACCGGCGACATCATTCGGAAAAGGGATTGGATTACCGCCGAATATCAGGATGAAATCGGCAGTTTTTCGCGAAGAATTAAAGATATTATGGCGTATCTCAGGAACATTGACGCCTGCGTTAAAAAGGTCTCGGAAGGAGACCTTACCGCAGAGGTTCCCGTCTGTTCCCCAGATGACGAAATTGGAAACAGCCTGTCCCGGCTGGTCGATCATTTTCATGATCTGGTCGTTACCATTGTTACGACCGTCGAGCAGGTGAATTCGGGGGCAAAGCTTGTTTCAAACTCCAGCCAGTCTCTGGCTCAGGGAGCTTCCGAGCAGGCCAGCACGGTGGAGGAACTGACCGCCTCGCTGGAACAGATTTTCGCGCAAACGCGCAGAAACGCGGAAAACGCCAAGCAGGCCAATACCCTTGCCCAAACCGCCAAAGCAAATGCTTCACAGGGCAATGCTCAGATGAAGGATATGCTGAAGGCAATGGACGAAATAAACCTTTCTTCCGCCGATATCAGCAAAGTAATAAAAGCAATTGAAGACATCGCATTTCAAACGAATATTCTGGCACTGAACGCGGCCGTGGAAGCCGCGCGGGCCGGTCAGCAGGGCAGAGGCTTTGCCGTTGTGGCGGAAGAGGTCCGGAATCTGGCCGGGAAGTCGGCCACGGCCGCCAAAGAAACAACCGCTATGATTGAGAACTCCATCAAAAAGGTTGCTGCCGGAACGGAAATTGCCAACCGCACCGCCAAAGCGCTTGACGAGATCGTCTCACAGGTTGAACGCGCCGCTGAATTGGTCGACTCGATCGCGGCGGCCTCCGACGAACAGGCACACAGTCTGGAACAGATCAATCTCGGCATCGGACAGGTTTCTCAGGTGACTCAGGCAAACGCGGCTGCGGTGGAGGAAAGCGCGGCCGCCAGCGAAGAGCTTTCCGGTCAGGCCGTTCAGCTAAAGGAGCATGTCGGTATTTTTACGGTTTAGTTCGCCGCCGGCGGGGAACCGATTCATCCGCCCCGGCGGAAACGCAAAAAGGAAGCCCGAAGGGCCGGCATCCGCCGGTTCGTCGGGCTTCCTTTTTTTGGCGGGCGCTGTTCACAACGATACGCTTAATTCCCGCCTGCCGTTTGCGGAATCGGGCTGCGCTCCGTATGCACAAACTCCGTCCGATCGCTTTTGCAGATCATCTGGGCGGCGTTTCGCCCGCTCATCATGCACATGGGCACGCCGCCGCCAATCTCCGTCCACTGGCCCGCCATATAAAAATTCCGAAGGCCTGGCAGTGTTTTGGGGAGGCTCCTGCCGAAGGTCTGTTTGCTTGCCGACCAGCCCTGCGGACTGGCCTGCCAATTTCCGGTATAGCGGATGTAGGTGGCGGGCGTCGCCAGCCCGCAGACCTCCACATGGTTTTTTATCTCCCCGAAGCGGTCCTCCAGCGCGTTGGTCAGTTCGCCGCAGATCCGCTTTTTTTCCGCGTCATAGCGAGCCTTATCCCCGGCTCTGAGATTCACCCAGGTATCACAGTCGTTGCTTGAGAGCATGGCGGTCAGGCAGGTTTTTCCGGGCGCGGCCGCCGTCGGGTCAAAATTGACGATGGTCAGCGCCAGTTCGCTGAGCACGGTCTTCCCGTCGATTTCGACGGCCTTTTTCAGCGGCAGAAACAGCCAGTGCGGCTGGTCCTCAAAGGTGCGGTTCAGCCCAAGGAAAAAATACATGCCGGGCGCGGGGCGCTGCATGCCGCCCTTTTCATACATCTTAACAATCTCTTTGCTCTTGTATGCTCCCCCCAGCATCTCATAGACGGTGCTTCGGCCGTCCGCCGCCGAAAGCACAAAATCGGCGGCGTGCTTCTCGCCGTTCAGTTCCACTCCGCATGCGCGGTTCTCCTGTACTAAAATCTTCTCGATCCGCGAGCTGTAATGGATACTGCCGCCCAGGCCGAGATAGCGCTGCTCCATCAGCCGCGCAAGCTTTGCCGAGCCGCCGATCGGATAGCCGGCGCCCTTCTTGTGCAGCCAGCCGCAGTTGATCAGCGTCACCAGCATGGTAAAACAGCCGGGGTAGGCGCTGGTAAAAAACCGTTTGAGCAGTGGGCTGTGCAGTTTCGCTGCAAAATCCGCATTGCTCATGCGGTACCATTTGAGCATCTGCGGCATTTGGGGCAGCATCCCTCCCATCATGCCGATTTTTTCGCGAAGCGACAGAAACTCCATGGGTTTTTCCACCGGCAGATTGAAATCGAGGAAGGACCTGATTCCGTGGATAAACTGATCAATGAGGCCGCTGTCCTCAGGAGAAATGCGCTTCATCTCATTCTCAAGCCGGTCGATATCCGTATAGGCGGTGAATCGGCTGCCCAAGCCGTCCTCAATGGAACAATATTCGCGATAATCGACGGTCTCGAGCTGATTCATATCGATGAGCTCGCTCCAAAGGTTGTAGATACTTACGGAAGGTTTGGTCCCCACCAGCCAATGGATGCAGCCGTCAAACGAATAGCCGCTGCGTTCCCAGCCGGTGCACAGGCCGCCAGGCCTCGCGCCAAGTTCGTAAATTTCGGTGTCGTAACCGCTCATCTGCAGGTAACAGCCAGCCGAAAGCCCCGCCATTCCGGCCCCAATGATGATGCCTTTTTTTCTGCTCAACGGAACCCCTCCTATAAAACTCACCGCTTAACTCTGCTCCAAAAGAACGCAATGTGCTTTGAAACAAGCTCTTTGATTTGCTCCACTTCAATAAAATCGTGCTTCACCACCGCATACTCATAATATAGACTGACCGAGTACGCCAGGTATTCATCGGCCAGCATTTCGGGCTCGAAGGGCTGTATGGCTCCATCCCGGATCATTTTGGCGAAGGCCCGGGTATAAATAAGCCGCGGCACCTCAATGACCTGCTGTTCAAAGAGCCGCCTGATTTTCTCATCGGAAAACTGCTCAATGGTCAGAATCCGGCCGATCTTATTCATCACGGGGTCACCCAGCCTTTGTACAAACAGGTCGAGCGACTGCTCCAAAAACGCGAGCGGCCCGGCCTGATCGATGATCCCATCCACCGCTTCTTCTGAAAAAACGGCTCCGCCGATTCGTTCCTTAAAATATTCAAAGATGGCGCCGAGCAAAGCCTCTTTATTTTTAAAATGGTTGTACATCGAACTTTCGTTGATGCCGACCGCGCGCGTGATGTCCCTCACCGAAACGCCGCTGTATCCTTTCTGAGAAAAAAGATCAACCGCCGTCATAAAAATACGCTCTTTTGTGGAAACGCTCTTTTTCTCATCCGTATTTTCATTTTGCTTCATTTTAACGCTCCTGTTATAAACGATCGTTTGTTTATATTATACTCTTCCCTTCCTCAATGTCAATGAAAAAAGAGCTGCACCCAAAAGTCAGGCCGTACGGCGTACGGAACAGCTTTTGAGGTGCAGCACAGAGAAATCTCTGCTAAATTTTCAGAATTCGCCCGATGTTTTCCCCGAGGACGGCATCCGCCACGGCAGAGGAACCCGCAAGCTTTAAAATTGCCTGTTTGGACAGCTCCAGATCCCCGAACGGCCGGTCGACCCCGAAAATACATTTTTCCGGCAATTCATTGATGACGGTACCCAAAATAAACGTGGAATAATACGCGGAAGTATCGAGGTAGAGGTTTGGAATTTCCGCCGCCAACTCCATCGTTTCCATCCAGTTGCTTCCGCCAAGGTGTCCCAGAATCACCGGCGTTCCGGGGTGCTTCTTCGCCATTTTCGAAAGCTCCCGGATATCCTGCAGGGTCAAAGGGAAAAAGGCATGGATCCAGATCGGCAGACCGCCAAACTCCGCACACGCTGTAAAAACGTTTTTCATGAGCTGCGCCTGACCGCTGCCAAGCGTGAATTCCCCACTCCCGCCAGGCGGTTCCCCTGAATGTTTTCTTCGATATAGTTTTTGGTTGACTCCAGATCCAACCCGGCGGGTAGGGACCCGAACCCGATATATCGGTCGGGATACCGCCTGACCGCCTCCAAAAGCTCCGCGATCGACCGTTTGCGGACTTCCACCATAGAACCCTTTTTCCCGGCAAGCAGATCGTCGAGATACTGCATTGCCGCTATTACTTCCTGCTTATTTTTCGCGTTTTCCGGGTGAAATGTGGTGGAAAACAAGACTGTCCTGTCAATTCCCGCCTGATCCATCGCCCGGATATGATCTTCCACCGGAAAGGTGACATGAGAATGGCCGTCAATAATCATTTTCGATTCTCCTCGGTTCCGTTGATTTTTTCTCCGATCTTTATTATAATCATGTTGATCCAAAAAGAAAGTATGCACTTTTTTGTAATATACTCACGAAAAGGAGAGTAAGAATGCCTGAAAAAATTTGTTTTGCAGCAAGCAGGGAACCTTTTGAATATACGCTTTCCATTGTGAGCGGAAAATGGAAGCTGAAAATCATCTATGTCCTTGCCTGCATGGGAACGGTCCGATACGGCATACTGAAAAAAAGCATTGATGGAATCACCCATAAAATGCTCAGTTCGCAGCTGAAAGAGCTGGAGAGTGAGGAGATTCTGCTGAGAACGGAATATCCCCAGGTGCCGCCAAAAGTCGAATACACCCTGACGGAAAAGGGCCGAAGCCTGACTCCGCTTGTCCTGTCCATGTGTGAATGGGGCAAGGAGCATCGCCCCCAGTAGATGGGAATTTTATTTCATAAAGGTCGGTACCCCTGAAAATATGCAAAGGCCCGAAAAGCCGGCAATTCTGCCGCTTTTCGGGCCTTCTTAATTGGTTCCGGTAACGTGTTTACTCAATCTTCCTCATCGTGCTGATGATGATCGTGCTCACATTGGGCGGCGGCAATCTGCTCCCCCGCCTCCGTCAGGGCTATGCTGCCCAGCTCCAGCACCGGGGTGTCTCCCAGAAAGTCGGGTTTGGAGGCTCCTTCCGCCACGGTCGCGCGGAAATACGCGTATAGCTCACTTGCTTTGTACTCTTCATACCCGTAACCGCTCAGGGGGATGTCGTAATCCAGGGTGACAAGGCCTGAATCCTCCAGCTTCTGCAGGAAGGCTCCTCGCTCCTTGACTGTCTCCATGTCGTCGGTTTCCGAGCTCAGGAAAACCGGCGCCAGAGCGGTGACGGCAAAATCATCCTCCCGGCTGTCCGTTACTGTGAACCGGGCCACGGGCAGATAATGGCTGTGGCCGAGCTGGTGGAGAAAGTACTTCTGGTCTTCCGTCACCTCAAGGGGCGCGGTATGGTCATCGGCCGGACCGTGGTGCTCATGGCCGCAGTTGCAGCCGCAGTGTTCCTCGTGTATCATATTAATACTCCTGTCCTTTTGGCTTGATGGAACTATCATACACAAACAGGGGGAAAAAGTCCATACCAACGTGCGGCGGGTGCTGTTCCGCTTCTTTAGCCTACGGCCAAAACCGGGTTTCGAAAGGAAGCGTGCATTAGGTGCAGGGTTCGGAGCTCTGATTTGTTTCATGACGGCTGAGGCCAAAGAGTTGAATCACGCCGCGCAGAACGTCCCATGGAGAATCGGCGGCGAAATCCGCATCGGCGACTTCCGTACGCCCGTAGCCATAAAGACAGCCCACGAACAAGATGCCGTTCTGCCGTGCGGCCTCTTTGTCAATCCAGCGATCCCCTGCCATGCAGGCAGCGTCCGGCTGGACTTTTCCAAGCAGACAGCGCAGCGAATCCGCCTTTGTTCCGCCGCCCTCCAGCGGCTGGATCAAGTCGATCAGACCGTTTAGATGAATTGCATCGATTACTTCTTCGATATGCGGCCGGGTCGCATTGGAACACACCGCCGTCAGGACTCCCAAGTGCCTCAGACTTTGCAGCATTTCCGCTGTTCCGTCAAACGCCTTTCCGTATTTTTTCATCAATTCCGATTCATTTTGGACGATCTTATGCGAATATTCGAGATGGGTTTTCCGATCGCAGCCATCCAGAAGCCGACTTTCTATCTCTTGAGGTGATAAGCCGAACAGCGCGACGATCTCTGAATCGGGCAAGTCGGGGCGCCCCAGATCCAAGAGGGTTTTACGGTATGCCTTCACGGCGTAACGCTCCGTCTGATTCAGAGTTCCATCCATGTCAAATACTGCCAGCCTCTTCATATGCTATTCTCCTTTTTCGATGGAAAAGCGCCCGGGCTTTTCAGATATCACCCAGGCGCTGCAGATCCTCCTGACGGATGCTGCCCGCCGTCATTGTGCGGCGTTTGCAGCAGACGTTTTAGGTAACGGTTAGAATCATAATTTGCTCCCGATACTGCGGGACTTAGTCTTCATTGATCAGCATAATCTTGCCCTTGACTTCACCCGGAATTTTGAAAAGCTTGAATGCCTGTGCCGCTTCGCTCATCGGGAATCGCTTGTATACCAACTTCGGGTCGTATTTCAGTTTCCCGTTGCCGAAGCATTCCGCCGCCATGGTCCACTCGTCGCCCGGGAAAGGGGCGCTGTAGCTCATCCAGGAACCCGTCAGCCGGAACTCCTTACGGTTCATCCGTTCGAATCTGCGCCACGGGAACGAAAGGTCTTTGCTGGAAGTTCCGATAAAGCACACGCTCGCTTTATTGGAGGCGATGTCGAACGCGATGTTCATGGTGGCATTCTGGCCGGCCGTTTCGAAAACAAACGGAAACCCCTTACCGCCGGTCAGCTCCTGAGCCTGCTCCATAAAGCTTTCATTTACGGTATTGATCACCGCATTGGCTCCGAGGCTTTTTGCCAACTCGAGTCTCGCATCGCTGATGTCGAACACGACGGTCCTGCGCGCGCCGAGGATCTTCGCCCACTGCATGGTAAACAGACCCACCGTGCCGCCGCCCAGGATTGCGACGTCCTCTCCCCCGTGGAACCCGGCGCATTTTACACCGTGCAGGCCGACCGTGGCCGGCTCAAAAAAGGCGCCTTCTTCAAACGGGACGGAGTCGTCGAATTTTACGATGTTCTCTGCCGGGGCTTTTACAAAATCTCCGAAGCTGCCGAACAGGCTGGACCCGATAAATTTGTAATTTTTGCAGAGAGAGAAGTTTCCCTTTTGACAGTCGCCGCATTTCATGCAGGGAATCAGCGGAGCAGCGGTTACATGATCGCCGACTTTACTATTAAGCACTCCTTTTCCGACTTCTGCAACAATTCCGGAGAACTCATGCCCCAGTACAATGGGATAATAGTGCGCCGCACCCGCGTTTACACGGGGAATGTCGGAGCCGCAGATCCCCGTTGCCTTCACATGGATCAGGACTTCGCCTTCTCCGACTTCCGGGGTTTCGATTTCTTCATAACGAAGATCTTCCTGACTATGTAAAACAGCCGCTTTCATAATTGCAGTATCTCCTTTGTATTCGTCAGACTTTTCCGTCGCAGCCGCAGACCTTCATGCGGGCCATAACCTGCTCTTTGACTGCTTCCCGTGCTTTTTCGCCGTATTTTTTGGGGTCGAACACAGCGGGATTCCGGCTCAGATATTCTTTTACAGCGTTGCTGAATGCAATGCGCAGCTCCGTCGCGAAATTCACTTTGCAGATGCCGCGGCTTACGCAGCTGCGAATATCGTCGTCCGTCAATCCGGAAGCGCCGTGCAGCACCATGGGAACCGTGAGGACTTTCCGCAGCGCGCCAATCAGCTCCACGTTCAGAACGGGTTTCGTTTTGTAAATGCCGTGCGCCGTGCCCACGCCGACGGCCAGAGAGGAAACGCCGGTTTCCGCGACAAAGCGGATGGCTTCGTCCGGATCGGTATAGCCGGTGCCGGAGGCTTCGGTGTCATCTTCCTTGCCGCCGACCTTTCCGAGTTCTCCCTCCACTGGAATCCCGCAGGGTTCACAGGCGGAAACAACGGATTTCGTAATCGCGATGTTTTTGTCGAGCACTTCCTTCGAGCCGTCGATCATGATGGAGGTATACCCCGCCCGCAGAGCCTGCACGGCAAGCTCGTAGCTGCTGCCGTGGTCAAGGTGCATAGCGACGGGAACAGAGGCGTTCTTTGCGGCCGCGCTTACGTTTGCATAATAAAGGTCAACTCCGGCGTATTTTATCGTTCCGGGGGTCGTCTGAATCATTACCGGAGCGCGGAGCTCTTCGGCGGCCGCTATGATCGCCTGCACCATTTCCATATTTTCCGCATTGAACGCACCGACGGCATAACCGCCTTTCTGTGCATCCAGAAGCATTTGTTTTGATGTTGTCAGTGGCATAAGTCAGTTCCTTTCTTTTCCATCAGCCTGTGAACCTCTTCCGGAGAAACGCATCGGCAGGCATGCTCGGAAAGAGCCTGTGCCTCGCTGCGGCGGCTTGCACGAATGAGATGGCGGATTTCGGGAATCCGGGAGGACGACATGCTGAATTCGTCCAGGCCAAAGCCAAGAAGTAAGGGAACGGCATCTGCGTTTCCCGCAAATTCCCCGCACATTCCGACCGGAATGCCGTGGCGGTGCCCCGCTTCAATCACGCTTCGGATGCTGCGGATTACAGCAGGATGGAACGAATCATAAAGCGAAGCGATCTTTCTGTTCCCTCGGTCCACCGCGAGCAGGTACTGCGTGAGGTCGTTTGTACCGATGCTGAAAAAATCGGTGCGCTGCGCCAAATCGTCGGCGCAGACAACCGCAGCCGGAGTTTCCACCATAATGCCGGTTTTGATTTCCGGATCAAAATCCGCGCCGCGGCGGGTCAGTGCATCCTTACACTCCGAGAGTACAGTGCTCGCTTCTTCCAGCTCGCTTGCCGAGATGATCATCGGGTACATGATGGCAACTTTACCAAACGCGCTGGCCCGCAGGATGGCAAGAAGCTGTGTACGGAAAATATCCTTTCGCTCCAGCGAAATACGAATGGCTCTCCAGCCGAGGAACGGATTTTCCTCTTTTTCGAACGGGAAATAGGAAAGGGACTTGTCCCCGCCGATGTCGAGAGTGCGGATGATCACTTCGCCCCCGCACAGCGCGGCGGCACTTTTATAGGCGGCAAACTGCTCCTCTTCCGTGGGAAGATGATCGCTTTCCATATAGAGAAACTCGCTGCGCAGCAGACCGATCCCCTCGGCGCCGTCAGCTGCCGCGTTCTTTATATCTTCCAGGTTTCCCGCGTTCGCGTACAGGCGGACTTTGAATCCGTCGGCTGTTTGGGCGGGCAGACCGTTTGTTTTCTTCAGCATTTCAAGATGTTGCCGGTATTCCCTCTTCCGTTCGGAGTACCGATCCGCTGTCTTCTTGTCAGGAGACAGGATGATTTTTCCATCCAGCGCGTCAATAATCACGTCGTCGCCCGCTTTAACCGCGTCCATTGCGCTGCCGATACCTACCAGCGCGGGCAGACCCATGCTGCGCGCCATGATTGCCACGTGGCTGTTCTCTCCGCCTGTCCGTGTCACAAAGCCGGTCACGGATTTCAAATCCAGATTCGCGGTGTCGGACGGAGTAAGCTGATCGGCAAAAAGGACCGTTTCCCCTGTAACCTCCGCGAGGCTGTTTTCTTCCATGCCCTTGAGTGCAAGCATAATCCTGCGGCAGACGTCTTTGATGTCGACGGCGCGCTCCCGAAAGAAGTCGTCGTCAATGGCCTGAAACGTTTTCTGAATTTCCGCCTCGGTTTCTTCCAGCGCCAGTTCGGCATTTTTTTGCTCTTCGCTGATTTTCCGGATGACGCTGTCCTGGATGGCCGGATCTTCCACAAGGTCTAAATGGACCTGAAAGATTTCCGAATTTTCAGCAAGGACGGCAATGCTCTTCCTGACCTTTTCTTCTGCGCACCGGTAGCGTTCAAGCTCGGCGCCGGTCTGATCGGGTGCGATCAGACCGGCGGAGGCTCTCAGGCTTACTGGTTTGTAGAAGAAGGCTTTTCCGGCTGCAATCCCTGCGGAAGCAGCTTTCGAAATTGAAATGGTTTTCATATGTATTTTCTCACTTTCCTGAATGAGGCGGAATTCCTACTGTTTCCGAAACACTCCGGCCGATACCCGGAGCCGCAGCAGCCATTCACTCTTTCAGGTTTTGCAGGAACTCCACAATTGCCGGCAGAGCTTTTTCTTCATCCTCCCCGGAAACCTCCAGTTCAACGGTAGTTCCCTGTTTGATCGCCATGCTCAGGAGATTGATGATGCTTGCGCAATTCACTCTTCCGGTCTCCGTGGTCAGGAACACCTGACTGCTGAACTTTCTCAGATATTTGCAGAACTGTGAGGCAGGCCTGGCATGCAGGCCGGTGGGATTGCTGATTGTTACTTTTTGTGAAACCATAGGACTCTCTCCTTCAACTGCAAATGCTTGGATAACGACTCAGTTCTCCGATGCCTGACCCTGCTGCGCCGCTGCTTTTTTTGCGCTCATCTTTTTGCGGTACTGGACATAGGTAAAGATAATGCAGAAAATGTACAGAGCGGCAATCACAATCAGACCCGGAACGTTTGTGGAATGGAAAATCTGGGTCAGAATGTAAGTGATCGGGCAGCCGCCCTGATCCAGAGCAACAATTTCCGAGCTCTTGCTCAGCAGGCTGGAATTCGACGCCTTCGCGAGGGCCGTCGTAAGCGGAATGACCTGATTCGCGATCCAGATGGTAATGAACATGATGATGGAGCCGGAAATCAAGGTGCGGAACAGATTGCCCTTATGAATGCCGACCGCAATGGCAATGAAGAAACCGATGGTTGCAAGATCTCCGAACGGCAGAATCCGGTTGCCCGGCACGATCATAGCGATCAGAATCGTGAGGGGAACAAACAGCAGACTGGCGGAAACGACCTGCGAATCGCCCAGCAGGATTGCCGGGTCAAGGCCTATGTAGAACTTCGCTCCGTGGAAGCGTTTTTCCATCTTTGCCTTCGCAACTTCCGAGATCGGCATCAGGCCCTCCATGATGCACTTGACCATCTTGGGCATCAGAACCATGACGGCGGCCATCTGCACACCGAGCTGCAGGGCACCCTTGACGTCGTAGCCGGCTAAAGCGCCGATCAGGCAGCCGAGCACCGCGCCGATGATCATCGGTTCACCGACAACGCCGAACTTCTTCTGGATGCTGTCGGCTGTAATGTTGATTTTTTTCACACCGGGAATGCGGTCAAGCGCCCATTCAACCGGTACCGCGAACGGCGCCATAAAGGCGGAATCTCCATGGGGAATGCAGATGCCTTCGAGTTCAAAATAATCTTCAATAACGGGGGCAAACCAGTCGCCGAATTTAAACGCGATAAAGCCGTGAATGCAGACACCGAGGATCCCGAGCATATAGTTCCCGGTGGCAAGGTATACGAGCGCGCCGGTAAACGCAAAGTGCCAGATATTCCAGATATCCACGTTGACAACATGGGTCAGCTTCAGCAGCAGCATGACAATGTTCAGCAGAATTGCGACCGGAATGGCGGCAATTGCTATGCTGGAGGCCCATGTCAGCGGAGACATGCCCGGCCAGCCGATATCGACTACCTGAAGGGACATGCCGAACCGTCTGGACATCGCCTGAGCCGCAGGGCCAAGGTTGTCGTTCATCAGGGTTACGATCAGCCCGATTCCGACGAAGCCGACGCCCAGAATGATGCCGGAACGAATCGCTTTGCCGAATTTCACGCCGAAAATCAACCCTATAATCGTAATAACAATTGGCAGCATGGCGGAAGCGCCAAGGGCTACAAACCACTTGACCGCGTCAAAGATGTACTGCATACTATTCTCTCCTCCCATTTTTCCGGCATCACCTTGGATGCCGGCCTGTTGGCTAATCTTTTAAAACATCCAGGATTTTTTGCTCCAGTGCCTCTTCTCCGATTCCCGAGATAAACGGCATACCGCTGATGATGGGAACGCCGAGATCCTGTTTCAGGCGTGAGGTCGGCACGATCAGGGAAACCCCGTCCAGATGAGACTTGATTTCGGAAATCCTGCACTGGATAATCTCAATCTGAATGCCGTTCTCTTTGCAAAGGTCCATGACCTTGTTTGCCGCGACCGTTGATGTTGCCACAGCACCTCCGCAGGCCACAATTACTTTCTTCTTCACAATTTTTCCTCCTTCCCCTTTATGATGCAAATAACTTCCTCCGGCGATTTTGCAGAAGTCAGCTCGCGGAGTACGCTATTATCCTGTAAAACTTTCAGCAATGCCTGAACCTGGCAGAGGTGCGCCGCCGCATCCTGAATGGCCATCGCGACGACCAAAGAAACGTCTACGGTTTCTCCGTCATCGCCTCCCATCACCTCAAAGGGGACCGGCTTTTGCAGAACGGCGATTGCCATGGTGGAACGAATCACATGTGAAACATCCGTATGGGGAATCGCCACTCCGATTTCACCCATATCAAGGCCTGTGGGGTATTCGTCTTCCCGGTCGTTCAGCGCTTTTATATAGCTGCCCCGGCAGTAGCCCTCCTGAATCAAAAGACCTCCGATCGTTTGAAAAATCTCTTGCCGGCTCTTTGCCCTGCAGTTTGTAAGAATCAGTTTTTTCTCCAGTGTTTCCCAAATCAAATTGATTCAACTTCCTTTGTTATTACGATACGATGCCGGACTCATACGTCCGTATGATCTCCGCCGCCTCTTCCGGTGTTGCCGCCGTATGAAGCTTTGCCTTGAATTCATCCATTCGAAGCAGGTTCACAAGATTGAAAAAAGCCTTCAAATGGCTGTCGGAGTCCTCAGCGCTCAGGCAGCAGACAAACTCAACGGGGTCGAATTCCTCGTTGCCGAA
>JAEWRF010000242.1 GCA_023460155.1 Bacillota bacterium
GTTTACACTCTAAACCATGTCTTGACCTTCGTATGCGAATACTGCAATTAATTTTTTTTAAAATTTGTCGGTAAAAGGATCTCGAATTTGGTTCCGATTCCAGCCTTGCTTTGAACCGAGATTTTACCATGGTGCATTTCCGTAATCGCTTTAACGATTGTTAAGCCGATTCCCGCGCCGCCGGTGCGGCTGTTTCGTGAACGGTCCGTGCGGTAAAAGCGCTCGAAAATATATGGCAGGTCTTCCTCGGAAATTCCCACGCCGGTATCCTCCACCCGGATCAGCGCATATCCATTCCCGCTGGAAAGGTTGATTTTGACGCTGCCGCCGATTGGAGTATATTTGACGGCGTTGGAAATCAGATTGACGAAAATCCTGCTGATTTTATCGGAATCCGCCTGCATTACAACCGAAGGGCCTTCCACCGTAACGGAAATCTGCTTTTTCAGCGTTTTCGCCTGAAAACTGTCAACCGCCCTTTGTGCTAATGCCCTCAGGTTCGTTTCGGAGAGTTTCAGCGCCGAATTCTCACCCTCCAGCTCTGCCAGACCTTGCAGCTCGGAAACAAGTCGGCTCAGCCGAAGAATTTCTTCCAGACAGCTTTCCAGGCGTTCCTTGTCCGGCTCCCAGATTCCGTCGATCAACGCTTCCATATTGCCCTGCAAGGCCGTCAAAGGGGTCCGCAGTTCATGGGCAACGTCGGTGGTAAGGCGTTTTCGCAGCGCTTCCTGATTTTGCAGCTCATCCGAAAGCCGATTGATGGAAGCCGTTAGGCGGTCCAATTCCTCAGTGCTGGATTCCGAAGGTATTTTGTCGGTATAATTGCCTTTCGCAATGTTTTCCGCAGCGCGGATAACGCGAACAATCGGACTGCTAATCCGGTTTGACATATAAAATCCAAGCAAAGCAGCCAAGAGGAGTGAACCGATTCCAATTAAAAAGAGCAGCTGATTCAAGGTATTAATAAACTCGGCGTCATTCGAAGTGTAGTAAAAAGGCCCGTAATAGCCGATGCTCGCGGCACCGATTTTTTTAACCCCGGAATACAGTGGATAGCTTTTTTCTTCATATTCACCTTTGAAATTTGGCGAGCGGCTTTGCATGTCGGCCGCCATATTTTTCAGCATCTGTTGGCACAATCCGCCGTTGTGTACCATTGCATTCCAAAGAATACTGCCGGAGCTGTCGTAGACTTTTACAATCACGCCGCGCTCCAGTGCGTTGACCCCCACGGTTTCCAAAGCCTGCTGTCTGCCTTTTCCCGGCGGGTTCTGAATCATTTGCTGTGAGACCTGGCTTACGATTTCTTGGTTTTTTGCTTCCTGCTGACGCATGACATACTGCTCAAACTGGCTGCGCAGAAAGAGATTAGAGATCAGGCTGACGGATGCAACCAGCAGCAGCGCGAGAAAGCCGTAGGATATGGAGAGTTTATATTTCAGTGACATTTTTTTCATACTGATCTCCACATCCTTTTTAAGTTCCAGAGCTGAAGGAATATCCTACGCCGTGAACCGTAAGAATATATTTTGGATTTTTGGAATCATCCTCGATTTTTTGCCGAATATTTTTGATATGGGTATCAATCACCCGATCATAACCGTCAAAAGCATCTCCAAGGGCATGCGTAATGAGCTCGTCCCGGGAAAATGCCCTTGTGGGGAAGCTTGCCATTGTAAAAAACACACTGTATTCATTCGGCGTAAACGGAACCCGTTCTCCGTCTTTGCGGACCTCGTGCCTTTCATTATCAATTACTATTCTGCCACCGTCAAAAACAAGTTCTTTGGAAAGCGGAATCACTTCATTGGAAGCGCGGCGAAGAACGGTTTCAATTTTTGCCATAAGCAGCCGGGGACTGAACGGCTTTGTAATATAGTCGTCCGCGCCCAATCCCAGCCCTTTGAGCATATCTTCTTCGGCGGTTTTAGCGGTAAGCATGATGACCGGCACCCGTGACCTGGCCCGTATCTCACGGCAGACATGCTCCCCGGATAACTCAGGGAGCATGAGGTCAAGTACTACAAGAGCCGGACGGCAGCGGTCAAACGAATCCAAGGCTTCGCGCCCGTCGTAGGCACAGACGGCATGATATCCACCTTTTTCAAGATAGGATTTTACCACTTCCGTTATTTTCGGTTCGTCATCCACTACAAGGATCGTCTTATTTGTCATTCGTTTTCACCGCTTCTGTGTCAGGATGTCTTTATTTTACTTCAAATTATACGGCTTTAAAAGCAGATCGACATTTTTTCCGGACTCATCCTGCATCGTTTTGAAGGCCCAGCCTTCAACCTTCTGGACGTCCACGCCGAGATCACGGAGCGGTTTTGCCGCAATAACAAACACAATATCCTTATCATTTTTTGTATAATCCTTCGCGAATTCAAATTTGCCGCCGTTCAGCACGATGCCGTAATGATCGAGCGCCTGGTGGTAGGTAAGCGCTTTTCGGTCTGCGGTCACGCTTTCAAATAACGCCTGCTCCGGCGTATTTTTTTCTCCGGTTCCCTTGCCGAAATCGGTCACAAGGGAAAGCGTTGAGCCGTCTGCCTTATAATCCTTGCCTAGCTTTGAAACATTCAGTCCGGCATCCAGAAACGGCTGAATCGGTGTGGAAAGGACAATATCTTCTTCCGATTTGGAATAGTCCCGGCTGACTGTCAACCGAGTTTTTCCGTCGACTGTAAGAACATAATCGTTGCTTTTCCCTTCCGAAATCAGGGAAGGATCGGCCTTCAGAAGATCGGAAAAGGATTGTTTGCTGTATTTCTGTACAACATCTGTTGACGCGCATCCCGTAAAGAGTGTGACGGAAATCAAAACGGCAATGAATACCGCTATTCTCTTTTTCATTATATTTTCTCCAATTATTTCACTTTGAAATATCTTAGCCGAAGGGCGTTGGAAACAACCGATACGGAACTCAGCGCCATAGCAGCGCCTGCAAAGATCGGGTTCAGCATCGGCCCGCCGAAAAGGTAGAACACGCCCGCCGCAAATGGAATCCCCGCAAGATTGTAAATAAAGGCCCAGAAAAGATTTTGCTTGATGTTCCGGATCACGGCGCGGCTCAGTCCGATCGCGGTGGGAACCTCGTTCAGATCTCCGCGCATCAGGACAATGTCTGCGGATTCCACCGCCACGTCTGTCCCAGTGCCGATCGCCATACCGATATCCGCCTGCACCAGCGCGGGCGCGTCGTTGATCCCGTCGCCGACCATGGCAACCTTTCTGCCGGTCTCCTGAAGTTTTTTTACCTCGCCCGCTTTATCCTGCGGAAGAACGTCGGAAAGGACTCGGTCAATGCCGACTTCCTTCGCGATTGAGGATGCTGTTCCGGCGTTGTCGCCCGTAATCATCACGACCTCTATGCCGTAATTTTTCAGCTTTCGGATCGCTGCGCGGCTGGTTGGCTTTACCGTATCGGCCGCGGCCATCAACCCGGCAAGCATCCCGTCCACGGAAAGATACATCAGTGTGTGTCCGCCCGCGGAAAGGGATTCCGTATCGTATTCCGCGCGGGAAACGTCAACGCCGTTTTCCTTCATGAGTTTAACGCTGCCGGCCAGAACATGCTTTCCGCCGACGACCGCGTCAATGCCCCTGCCGGGAACCGCCTTGAAATGTTCCGGTTCGGTCAAGGAAATCCTGCGCTTTTCCGCTCCCTCCACAATGGCGCGCGCGATCGGGTGCTCCGAACCGCGTTCGGCGGAAGCTCCGAGAGCCAGTATCTCTTCTTCGGAAATGCCAGAGTAAACCTTAACATCCGTCAGTTCCGGTTTTCCTTCGGTAATCGTGCCGGTCTTATCCAAAACAACCGTATCAATTTTGTGCGCAGTTTCCAGCGCTTCTCCGCCTTTGATCAAAATACCCAGCTCCGCGCCTTTTCCGGTGCCAACCATGATCGCAGTCGGCGTTGCAAGGCCCAGCGCGCACGGGCAGGCGATGACCAGTACGGATACAAAGCTTGTCAGCACAAAATTGAATTCTTTGCCCGCCAGTGCCCATGCGATCGCAGTAATCACAGCAATCCCAATGACTACCGGTACGAAATAGCCGGATACGATATCCGCGAGCTTGGCAATCGGCGCTTTTTTGCTCTGCGCGTCTTCCACCAGACGAATAATCTTGGAAAGGGCAGTGTCAGCCCCGATTTTTGTAACGCGGAAACGGATCAATCCCTCGCCGTTGATGCTGCCGCCCGTGACCGGAGAATCCGGCTGTTTTTCCACGGGGAGGCTTTCGCCGGTCAGCATGGACTCATCCACGGAGGAAAGGCCCTCCGTCACAATTCCGTCAACCGGGATGGATGAACCCGGCCGCACGAGAACAATTTCGCCGACCTCAACCTCTTCGACCGGTACTTCAACTTCCGTGCCGTTGCGAATTATTGTTGCGGTTTTGGGTGCAAGGTTCATGAGCTTTTTAATAGCTTCCGAAGTCTTGCCTTTGCTGACCGCTTCCAGATATTTGCCGAGCATGACCAGCGTAATGACAACGGCGGCCGATTCAAAGTAAAGTGACGTTGAATAGGAAAAATCGCCGAAATAGATCATCCCCATTGCGAACGTGCTGTACAGGAATGCGGCCCCTGTACCGATGGCGACAAGCGTATCCATATTCGGCGCGCCTTTCAGCAGCGATTTCAAACCAATTCGGAAAAAGTAGTCGCCCGCCGCGATCACAGGAATCGTCAGAAGAAACTGTACCAGCGCAAATACGAATGGAAAGCTGTGGGGGCTCATAAAATCCGGAAGCGGGAGGCCCAGCTGCGGAATCATGTGCGACATGGCGATATAAAGTTCAGGGACAGCGAATGCGGAAGCAGTGATTAGGCGCATTTTCATTCTGGAAAGACCCTTGCTCCGCTTTTTCTCGTCTTCGCTGATGGCGCCGGATTCCATGTCCCTCAGGGTATAACCGGCATCGGTAATTGCTGCTTTAATCTGTGACAGTTTTACCTGTGAGGGATCGAAATCGATGCTGCCTCGGTTCGTGGCAATGTTGACCTGCACATTTTGAACACCATTCAGTTTTTTCACCGCACGTTCCACCGCAGCGGAGCAGGAGGCACAGCTCATTCCGTCGATTGCAAGATCGATATGTTTGATTGGCTGGGAGTTTTCTAGACCGTACCCCGCGTCTTCCACGGACTTTTTCAGTGTTTCAAAGCTCACTTTGCTTTCATCATAACAAACACGCATTTTTTCGGTTGCTATATTTACGTCACAGGATGCCACACCGTCCAGTTTGGCGGCGGCTTTTTGCGCGTGCGCCGCACAGGACGCGCAGGACATTCCCGTAACACGGTATATTTTCTCAGTCATGTTCTACACTCCTTGTTTTCTATCATTCACTGCCTTACGAAATTCTGCAGCAGCTTGGCTGCTGCTGCTGTGCCTGCGCTCCTGCGGAGGATTGCGCGGAGTTTGCCGCAGCAAGCTCGGAATCGCTGTCCACAACCGTAATCGTGCTCCGGATCATACCCATCCAGCAGGTATAGGGAATTGTTCCGGTTTCCTTCGGTGTAAATTCAATTACATTATCCCCCGGGACAAGCTTCTGCTGAATCCCGTATTTGGGGATGGTCACCGGGTTATTGCATCCGTTTAGGTCCGATTCCTTGACTTGAATCGTCCATTTTACAGGGATACCTTTTTTCACGGCAATCGGCACATAATAGCCGTTATCGAATGAGGAGGTTACCTCCTGCACATTGCCGGTTACTTTGGCCGTATTCTGCACGGCAGCCGGCGCGGTTGTTCCAATCTGAACACCGGAAAGCGTAAGTCCTCTGCCCATCATGAACAGTCCAAGCACCGTCACAAGCACGGCGCTGACCTGCATCATCTTATGTGTAAACTTGGAGCTCAGCAAAGTACTGATCGCCCCGAACGCAAACATCAGCGGAACGGTTCCGGGGCTGAACATCAGCATGGAGAACGCACCTGCAAAAAAGCTTCCGGTTCCGAGTGCGTAAAGCTGCATGGCCTGAAGCGGGCCGCAGGGCATAAGACCGTTTAAAAGTCCAACGTAAAAAGGACCGTGCTTTGTTTTCCCGGAATACAGCTTTTTGCCAATGAATTTTGGCATTCTGAAATTGATTTTTCGGAGCCAGGGAATAGCGTGGAGCATATTCAGCCCCATAATAA
>JAEWRF010000243.1 GCA_023460155.1 Bacillota bacterium
GGATAATACTGTGGTGGCACGCGCGAAACGCGAGATTGAGCAGCACTATAACCAGCCGCTTTCCCTCAATGATATTGCGGAGACTCTGCACATTCATAAAGGCTATCTCTGCCGTGTTTTCAAGGAAAAAGCGGGCGTAAGCCTGATGCAGTATATTACCAATTATAAAATTACAAAAGCAAAGCAGCTGCTGCAGCAGGACAGGACGCTTCACGAAATATCGGAGCAGCTGGGTTTTACGACACCGCAGTATTTTTCTTTGGTATTTAAAAAGAATATCGGAATGAGCCCGCAGGAATACCACAGAAGCTGGCGAAAAGACATGCAGCAAAAACTATAAAATGAAAAGCCGCGTTCTAAAATGCTCCTGCCGAAAACATGCGGGCCGTGAGCCTGTGAGCGGCATTATCGTTTGCGGCAGATGCTCTTTCTCCGCTAAAACATTATGAACCATTCTTTCGGGTTTGGTTCATAATGTTTTTTAATTTTGGAACCGGGATTTCGGTTCCCCTGCGGCGCTCTCCGCAGTAAAGTGGAAGGTGCAGGGGCCGACCGTGATATTTGCAAAGTAACGATTTCAGGTCTATGATATTCGTAGGAAATGATGTTTCAATACATAGAAGGAGCGAATAAATGAAGTACAATTTTACCTCGATCATGGACCGCCGCGGTCACGATGCGCTTGCAGTGGACGGAATCGGAACCGATCCCTCCTGGATACCGGATGCTCCGAAAGAAGGCTTTGACGCAATCCCGATGTGGGTTGCAGATATGAATTTCGCCACCGTGCCGACGATTCCCGAAGCAATTATCGAGCGCGCCAAGCACCCGGCTTACGGTTATTTTCGTGCGCCGAAGGAGTATTTTGACTCCATTATCAGGTGGCATAGGACCCGCAACGGCGTGACCGCCCTGACCAAAGAAAACATCGGCTATGAAAACGGCGTTCTGGGCGGCGCCATCAGCGCGCTGAATTGTGTCTGCTCAAAAGGCGACAAAATCCTGATCCACAGCCCGACTTACATCGGTTTTACCGCTTCGCTGACCGCCAACGGCTACGATCTGGTTCACAGCCCGCTGGTTCAGGACGAAAACGGCGTGTGGCGCATGGATTACGCGGATATGGAAAGGAAACTGGCAGAGGAAAAAATCCACGCCGCTGTGTTCTGCAGTCCGCACAATCCGTGCGGCCGTGTCTGGGAACGCGAGGAACTGGAAAAGGCGATGGCTCTGTATCAGAAGTACAACGTCTATGTAGTCTCCGATGAAATTTGGTCGGATCTGCTCTTGAACGGTCATAAGCATATTCCCACCCAGAGCGTGAGTGAGGATGCGCGGATGCGCACCGTTGCTCTGTATGCGCCGTCCAAGACCTTCAATCTGGCCGGCCTGGTCGGCAGCTACCATATCGTCTACAACAACTGGTGGAAGGACCGTCTGGAGAAAGAATCCAGTCTTCCTCACTACAATGATATGAACGTGCTTTCCATGCATGCTCTGATCGGCGCGTACAAGCCGGAGGGGTATGAATGGGTGGACGAGCTGCTCACCGTTCTGAGCAGCAACGTGAACTACGCCGTCCAGTACATCCGCGGGCATTTTAAGGGAGTAGAGGTTTCCTGCCCGGAGGGCACCTATATGCTGTTCGTAGATTGCACCAAATGGTGCGAGGCTCACGGCAAAACCATTGATGAGGTCGAAAAAGCGTGCTGGAGCGTTGGCGTTACCCTTCAGGACGGCCGGATGTTCCACGGCAGCTGCCATTTGCGCATGAATCTGGCGCTGCCTTTCAGCAGGCTTCAGGAGGCGATGTCCCGCCTTGACAAATACGTATTCAATGCCTGACTTTCTCACAGAATAAAATATTTTCGGCACGGCGGAAGCAGTTTTCCGCCGTGCCGATCTTTTCTTAGATAATATCAATCCATGTCATCCCGCAGCGCGTCGATGATATTTTCTTTTTTGATCTTGCTGACAGCATACATCATGGCGACAAAGATGATAAGAAGCACGCTGATCACGCTGATTCCGACACTGGCCCACGGCAGCACAAAATCGATACTGTCCTCCCCGAGCGTCCATCCTTTGTAGATCAGCCAGCAGAAGAGGAATGCCAGAGGAAGCCCGACAAGCAGCGCCTTCATACCATAAAAGGCACACTCGAAGCGCATCATTTTATTGAATTTACGGTCGGACATCCCCACAGAGCGGAGCATGGCAAGTTCCCGGCGGCGCAGCTTGATATTTGTGGAAATGGTGTTGAACACGTTGGCGACCGCAATCAGCGAAATCATAATGATAAACGTATAAGCAAACACGTTGGCAATGAACATTAAATTGCGGTTCTGCTCAAGTACTTCATCCATATTTATAAAGAAGTACGGGACCTTAATTCCCTCACCCTGAATCATCGCCTTCATTTCAGCCGCGGACTGAGCGGGATCCTTTGAGCAAAAGGTCATTCCTTTCACCCAGATATCCGCCTTGGTCCCGGAGGGAGCAAGCTTTTCTTTCAGCGAATAGGGAGCGATCGCCGTAAACGGGTATTGCTTCGGCTGCTTGTTAACTGCAGCCGTCGCGGGCGGGTCAGGAAGCAAGGCGCTGACAAACGTAATGTTGACGTCTTGCCCGTGCTCCGAATCCGTTTTGCCGTTTGTGGGGGACACGACGGTAAGATCCATGGAAGAACTCTTGAATATATTCGTAATCTGTTCAATCGACTTCTTCTCATAGCTGCGGCCCAGAACCTTTGCAAGAGCAATCAGCTTCGCGCTTTGCACGGTATATTGTTCCGCGGGCAAGCCCAGGCTTTTTACGGCTTTCAGGTAGGCACTGTCATCGAGAAACTGGATTTGCATCGGCAGATACACTGTTTCGCTCGGGGAACGTATCCCCGCGGATTCCCGGTAAGCGTCTGAAAGGTCGCTTGCTTTGGCGGCGCAGGAAAAATTCAGTACGGCTTGATACGAGCTTTCGGTAAGACCGTCGGCGGTTTTCAGCTTGTCGTAAAGCTGCACCATTTCACGGTCGTCCATCTCCTGTGTGCCAAAACTGATGTCCGTGCTGACGACTTCGTTTGTTTTCCCCGCGGACTCCTGCACATCCGTTATAAGGGCGCTGGTGGATATAAACAGCACGATGCTTAAAACAAGTGACAGCACAATGCTGCGGTAGCGCTTTTTGTTTCTTTTGAAATTCTTCAGCGCAAGGGTCCCTTCCAACCCGTAAATACGCTGCGCCAGTTTTGATGTTTTGACTGCTTTGGCTTCCACTTTGACCTCATTCGTCTGGCGAATACACTCCATCACGGGCGTATTGGCAGCCTTGCGGGCCGGAATGTCGGCCGAAATCAGAATCGTAATCATACTGACCGCCGCCGCGGCGATAATCGCGGGGAGGGACAGCGTCACGGTTAAGGGGACTTTGCTGTTGAGAAGATTGCTGAAATTCTTTGCGACAACCGTAATCACAAGCCCAGTGCTGCCTAATCCAACGAGAATGCCGATCGGAATGCTGACTGCGCCGATGCAAAGTCCCTCAAACAGCACCGAATGGCGCAGCTGTTTTGCGGTGGCTCCCACCGACGAAAGGATTCCGAACTGGTGTGTGCGCTCGTTGAGGGAGATATTGAAGGAATTGTAAATCAGAAAAATGGAACCAATCATAACGATGAGGATTACAATGGCCCCGACCGAGTACATAAGCGAAGTAAACGATTTATCGGTGGAATCGTCCGAAAGTCCCAGCCAGCGCAGCACATCATTATTTAAGACGGCAGCATGGCTTCCAGAGGCGCTTTTTGCGTAATCGTGCACTTCCCCCGGGTTTTTCAGCTTAACAAATAAACTGAGATCATCCGCCGTATCTGACGCGTCTGCGCATGTGATTACGGTGTATCCCGGCGCTTTATCCTCCTCAAAGAGGGGCGTCTGGCAGAGGCCGACCACCGTGAAAGTTTTCTCTGCTTTCGGCACAAAAGTTTCACTTCCTGCGGCGTACGGATCATTCTGGCCGAGCTTCCTGCTTCCGTTCATTCGGTTACCGACGGCAAGGGAAAGCGTGTCTCCCAACTTTAGCTGAACGCCGCCGCTTTTCGAGATACTCCCGGGGACAACAATTTCCCCGCCGTTTTTCGGCAGTCTGCCGGAAACAAGCAGGATGGGAAGGGTGTTGAAGGTTTTTTCGTTAAACCCGGCAATGAAAAGATACGGCTTTTTGGCATCTTTTCCGCCATCGAGTTTTGCGTAGCCGATATTGTTAAACGCTGCGGTATTTGCGACTTTGCCGCTGCTTGCCTGCTTTGATGCGAAAGAAGAAGTAACTCCCTCGAATTCGACGTGCCAGTCGCCGTCTTTCTCGGCGGCGCTGTTTGCCAGATAGTTCATCAGAGAAACGCAAAAGGTGGCGACTGCCGTAATCAGGGCGGCGGACAGAACAACTCCGACCATTGTGATGAGTGTGCGGGTACGACTTTTTTTCAAGCTCTGCAAAGCGACCTTATTGAAAATGCTCATGACCGCACCCTCTCATCCCGCACAACTTTTCCGTCTGAAATGCCGATAATGCGGTCTGCCTGCAAGGCGATGTTTTCGTCGTGTGTGACGATAATCAGGGTCTGATTATATTTTGTATGGCTTTCCTTCAGAAGACGGACGATTTCCTGACTGTTGCGGCTGTCCAGACTGCCGGTGGGTTCGTCGGCCAGCATGACGGCTGGGGCGTTCATCAAAGCGCGCCCGATGGCGACGCGCTGCTGCTGACCCCCGGAAAGCTGGTTCGGCAAATGCGTTTTGCGTTCCTGCAGTCCCAGCAGTTCCAGCAAGTCGTTCAGCCGTGCTTGATTCACCCTTCGCTGATCCATCAGAATCGGCAGGGTGATGTTTTCCACCACGTTCAGCGTGGGGATAAGGTTGTGAAACTGGTAAATCAGCCCAACCTGCCGCCTGCGGAAAATGGCGAGTTTTTCGTTGCTTTGGGCATAGACATCCTGTCCGTCCAGATACACC
>JAEWRF010000244.1 GCA_023460155.1 Bacillota bacterium
CTTGTAACAGGCCGTCCATCGCGTCATCCTCAATCAATCGTTTATCAAACGGAAAAGCCTCATGTCTTTCCAGTCCGCTCAAACGGGAAGCCCATTTTGAAGCTTCGCCGCAGTAAGCGTATTCTTGAGCAGCATGGCCCTCGTCATCGGCCCGACGCCACCCGGTACCGGAGTGATATAGGAAGCGACTTTTTCCACATTTTCAAAATCGACATCCCCGCAGAGCTTTCCGTTTTCATCCCGGTCCATTCCCACATCAATCACGACCGCACCGGGCCAGACCATGTCGGCCGTGATGAATTTCGGTTTACCGACGGCGGCGACCAGAATCTCCGCACTCCTACAGATTTCCCTGAGATTTTTCGTTCTGCTGTGACAGACGGTCACCGTCCCGTTTCCATGGAGCAGAAGCATGGCCATCGGCTTTCCCACGATATTGCTTCTTCCCACAACAACGCAGGAACGTCCCTCGATCGGGATTTCCTCCTGACGGAGCATTTCCATAACTCCAGCGGGCGTACAGGGAAGGAACTGGTAATTTCCGATCATGATACGGCCCACATTCGAAGGGTGAAAAGCGTCGACGTCTTTTTGGGGATCGATCGCTTCCAGCACCGCTTTTTCATCCAGACCGTCCGGAAGCGGAAGCTGAACCAGAATTCCGTGAATCTCCTTCTTCCGGTTCAGGGTGGCGACAAGCTTCATCAGTTCTTCCTGACTCGTGCCTTCCGGAAGAGCGTATTCCTCGGAATAGATTCCGACATTGGCGCAGTCCTTTTCCTTATTCGTTACATAAGTGCGGGAGGCAGAATTGTTTCCAACAAGAACTACAGCAAGCCCGGGCACAATTCCTTTTTCCTTTAGAGCGGCCGTCTCCGCCGCCGCTTCAGCCCTCACCCGTGCAGCGATTGCCTTTCCATCAATTTTTTGAGCCATTACTGCTTTTCTCCCGCATCTTCAGTAGGTTCGGAAGCTTCAGAAGGCACGGAAGCCTCCTTAGGATTCTCCGGTTCCGCGTCGGTGCCGGAATCGGAATTCTCCGTTTTTTCTTCGGGGGCCGTTTCAGCCGGCTCGGCGGCAAGAGCTTCCTTCGCGTCCTCCGTATTTGCAAAAATCGTACTTTCCCCTTCCAGGACAGGCTCCTCTTCCTCCGTCGCCGCTACCGGCACCTCGTCAACAATGGAGTTGAGTTCCATGATCTTCGCAGAACCGCAGCCCGTAAGAGCCGTACGATTCCGGAAGACGACAAGCAGCACGATGGAAGCCAGCACGGCAACCGCCGCGACGACCTGTGAAATTCGAAGCGGAATAACCGGCGTAATCAGGCTGTCGGTGCGCAGGCCTTCAATGAAGAAGCGCCCCGTACCGTACCAGATCATGTAAATCAAAAAGACCTGACCGTCGTATCTCCTGAACTTTCTGCTGAAAATATGTAGCAGAGCAAAGCCCAGAATGCACCACAGCGATTCGTACAAAAAGCAGGGATGCACCCCTACGTTTGCCGTATTCTCGCTGACCATGCGCCAGGGCAGGTTGGTTTCCGTGCCAAAGGCTTCCTGATTGATAAAATTCCCCCAGCGGCCGATCGACTGGCCGATCAGAAAACCGAGCGATGCAATATCCAGCACGGCGGGAACACTCAGCTTATGGAGCTTTGCAATCAGAGCGCCGCACAGGAGACCGCCGATGATTCCTCCGTAAATGCCCAGTCCGCCTTCCCAGATATACAGGATGCTGATAGGATTCTGCACGTACTGGTCGCCAGCAAAGAAAAGGACGTAATAAAGTCTCGCGCCGATGATCCCGCCGATGATCCCGACAATGATCACGTCCACCAGTTTGTCCTGATCCACACGGAATCTTTTGCTGCTCACCATCGCGTAAAGGAACGCAAGAAGAAAACCGGTCGCGATAATGACGCCGTACCACGCGAAGGAATGTCCCGCGATTTTAAAAGCAACCGGGTTTATTGTTACATTGATTCCCAAACCGGGAAATTGAACATTATACATCTGCCCCACCTATTTTCTCCACGCGCTGTATCAGAAATATCCGCCGTTCCCCGCGTGGGAGGCTCCGGCGGCAACTCGTCACGGAAGGGGAACGACCGAAGAAAGCGACGAACACTCCGGGCGAAGCTGAGCCTTCAGCCGGGTCATGACGGAATCCGGATCCGCCAGAGCGATGGAATCGATATAATCAAA
Source organism: Bacillota bacterium (assembly GCA_023460155.1). Classification (GTDB taxonomy): domain Bacteria; phylum Bacillota; class Clostridia; order Oscillospirales; family Acutalibacteraceae; genus Caproicibacter. The sequence continues at coordinate 2,205 of JAEWRF010000244.1, forward strand.
AAGTTCCCGGCCGGCAAACGCAAGGGAAATCATTGAATTTGCAATGCTGCCCACGTTGTTGAGCGCCGCCACATTTCTGCCGTAAACAGCTTTCTTTGCCCGGGAAAAAGCTGCGCGGCTCATGCCGTTCTTCCGGTACTCTTCGACTTCTTTCCGGATTTCCTCCGTGACCGCCTCCGGATCCTTCGATTCCCCGGAGAAAATCACCGACGCATAGCCAGGACCCTCAAAGTATTCGTTCCCGAACGATGCCTCGTTAATAAGGCCTTTATCCAGAAGTCTGCGGTACAGCGGCGAAGCCGGAGACGCGATGGCCTCGAGCAGAATTTCCGTTTCCGCCAGCTGTCTGGCCGACGGTCTCTCCGCGGAAACCGCTTCTTTAAAGCCCAGTTCAAAAAGCGGCGTCGCCACGGAAAGCTGCTGGCTTACCTTCGCATTTTCGATATGGTCCGGCTCCGCTTCAAAAACGCGCTCGATTTGAACCGGCTCCGATTTTTTCAGCATCCGGTCGCATAGGGCAAGTACCTTTTCCGGATCGACGTTGCCCGCGACACACAGCACCATATTGTTCAGATTATAGAACGTGTTGTAGCAAAGGTAGAGCAGTTCCGGGGTGATCCGGGCAATGCTCTGTACGGTTCCGGCAATATCCGTGCGCACGGGGTGGCAGTGATACATGGCACCGAGCAAATTGAACAGGACCCTCCACTGAGGGTCGTCGTCATACATCTTGATCTCCTGCCCGATAATCCCCTGCTCCTTTTGAACCGTCTGCTCCGTAAAATACGGCGACTGCACAAAATCCAGCAGTATTTCCAGCGATTCGTAGACATTGTCCGTACAGGAAAAAAGGAAACAGGTCATATCGAACGAGGTATACGCGTTGGCGGAGGCGCCCGTTTTCGCGTAGCGCGCAAATGCGTCGCCGTCTTCGCTTTCAAAAAGCTTGTGCTCCAGATAATGGGCAATTCCGGCC
>JAEWRF010000245.1 GCA_023460155.1 Bacillota bacterium
GCCTGATCCAATAATCTTTCCCCCATTTAAATTCATCCCTCTCTTCTTCTGGGAAAACATGGAATCCCGCGAATGGATAAAAAAAGGGCGCAGGATTTCCTGCGCCGCTTCAACCGTAATTTATTTAATCATGCTGGCGACTTCGTCGGCAAAATTATCCTGGCGCTTCTCAAGGCCTTCGCCTTTTTCAAAGCGGACATAATCGACGATTTTAATGCTGCCGCCCAGTTTCTTCCCCGTCTGCTCCGTGAACTGCTTAATTGAGAGCGAATCGTCCTTGATGTAGGCCTGATCCACAAGGCAAACTTCCTTGAAGAATTTCTGCAGCCTGCCGGTGACGATCTTCTCGGCAATCTCGGCGGGTTTGCCGGATTCGATGATCTGCTGCTTCAGGATTTCTTTTTCATGCGCCACAACATCGGCGGGCACGCTTGCTTCATCCAGATACTGCGGAACAATCGCGGCAATCTGCATGCAGACATCTTTCGCGTATTCCTCGAATTCCGGCTTTGCCGCAACGGCAGCGTCCGCTTTGAACTTTGTCAGAACCGCAATTTTGCCTGCCGCGTGGATATATGCGCCCAAAACGCCGTCGAACTTCTGGAACCGGCGAATCTTGATGTTCTCGCCGATTTTCAGAATCTTTTCCTTCAGGATGGCGTCGATCGTTTCGTCGGAGCCCACCGCCTTGCACTGGAGCAGGGCGTCCACGTCGGCCGGGCTGTTTGCCAGCACGGTATCGGCGCAGGTTTTGACAAACGCCTGAAATTCGGCGTTCTTTGCCACAAAGTCCGTCTCAGCGTTGACTTCGATAGCGACGCCCGCGTTTTTCGCGTCGTTCAGAGCGGCATAGGCAACGCCCTCCGCCGCAATACGGCCGGCCTTTTTCGTTGCTGCCGCCAGCCCTTTTTCACGCAGGAAATCAATTGCTTTTTCCATATCGCCGCCCGCTTCGGACAGCGCCTTTTTGCAGTCCATCATGCCGCAGCCGGTTTTTGCGCGGAGATCCGCTACATCCTTAGCTGTAAATGCCATTTTCTATTCCTCGCATTCCGTCAATCTTTCATTTATTAAGAAGCACTCCGATTATTCGGCCGTTGCTTCCTCTTTCTCGGCTGCTTCCGCCGCTGCCGCAGCAGCGCCCATCTGGCCTTCCTTGCCCTCAATAATGGCGTTGGCCATGGTCTCGGAAATCAGTTTCACGGCGCGGATGGCGTCGTCGTTGCCGGGAATAACATAATCGATTTCATCCGGGTCGCAGTTGGTGTCGACGATCGCGACGATCGGGATATCCAGCTTCTTGGCTTCCGCGACGGCGATGCGTTCTTTTCTCGGATCGACAATGAACAGGGCGCCGGGAAGATCCCGCATTTCCTTAATGCCGCCGAGGAATTTCTCGAGTTTTTCAATTTCGAGCTTCAGCTTGCCGACTTCCTTCTTGGGGAGAAGATCAAACGTGCCGTCCTCTTCCATCGTCTTAAGCTGATTCAGACGGTCGATTCTGCGGCGGATGGTGCGGAAGTTGGTGAGCATACCGCCCAGCCAGCGAGCGTTCACATAATAGGCGCCTGCACGTTCCGCTTCGTCTTTAATGGATTCCTGAGCCTGCTTTTTCGTTCCGACAAACAGAACGGACTTGCCATCCATGGAAAGATCACGCACAAAATTGTAGGCGTCTTCCAGCTTGCGGACGGTCTTCTGCAGGTCGATGATATAGATGCCGTTGCGCTCCGTGAAAATGTACTCCGCCATTTTCGGGTTCCATCTGCGGGTCTGATGACCGAAGTGGACGCCGGCTTCCAGAAGCTGCTTCATAGATACTACTGCCATTAGTAAATCCTCCTTGGTTTTACCTCCGCCGGGCTTTTATTTTATGGCACAAGACCTTTTCGGCATTTTTCTGAAAAGGCACCAGCGGCCAAACCCGACGTGTGTTTTGCGGAAAATATTATACCATATGCACTGCGGGAATACAAGTCCCCATTTCTCCTCCTATTTCGGGCCGAAAATCGCGTACAGGCCGCGCGGCGGGCCTTTCGTTCTGCAATAGGGACTGTAGGTAACCAAAATGGTGTCGTCGCCGATAACTTTGATATCTTCCCATTTTATCACAACGTCATCCTCCCTGCCAAACAGACCGAAAAAACGCGGTCTGCCATAGATGACAAGTGCGGAAACTTTTGCACTCTCCGTATCGATCTCCAGATCGTTCACGTTTCCGAGGCGAGTGCCGTCCCGGATGTTGATAACCTCCTTGTGGCGCATATCGATGATCCGGCAGTTCATTTTCCCACCTCCTTTATCCATGTGTATGCGGCAGGAAAATTAATTTGATATTCGCACCGGCGGATGCTACAATTTAATTCAAATCGGGCACCCGACAGATTTTGCGGGCGTTCGAAACGCGGAACGGCGGGGCAGGGACTTTTTCCCCGCGCCCGCCGTCATATGTCCTTTTTGATTTTATCGAGCGCCGCTTTTTCCAGCCGGGAAACCTGTGCCTGGCTGATCCCGATTTCGGAAGCGACTTCCATCTGTGTTTTTCCCTGAAAATAGCGCATGGAAAGGATGTTCTTTTCCCGGCCGTTCAGGTTCTTGATCGCTTCCTTCAGGGCGATTTCATCAAGCCAGTTGTTATCGTCGTTGTTGTCGCCCACCTGATCCATCACATAGATGGTGTCGCCTCCGTCGGAAAAGACCGGCTCATAGAGCGAAACGGGCTCTACCACGGATTCGAGCGCTACCACGACCTCTTCCCTGGGAATCTCCAGCGCCTTGGCGATTTCCTCAATCGTCGGCTCCCGGCTGTTCTGCGCGACCATCTTTTCCTTGACCTGCATGGCCTTATAGGCTGTGTCGCGCAGAGATCGGCTGACGCGGATGCTGTTGTTGTCCCGAAGATACCGGCGGATCTCCCCTATGATCATGGGGACTCCATAGGTGGAAAAACGCACTCCCTGAGAGATGTCAAAATGGTCGATCGCCTTGATGAGGCCGATGCAGCCGACCTGAAACAGATCGTCGAGGTTTTCCCCGCGGTTGGTAAAGCGCTGAATCACGCTGAGAACCAGCCGAAGGTTTCCGCTGATCAGGTCGTCGCGTGCTTTGGTGTCCCCGTCCTTCATCCGGCGCAGCAGTTCCATTTTTTCCTTCTCGGTCAACACCTTGAGTTTGGACGTGTTGACACCGCAGATTTCAACTTTGTTGTACTGCACAGCGCATTCCCCCATTCACGGCATTACGGTTTCATTATTACCATGAAGGGCGGCTGTCATGCAGGAATCCGGTAAATAATAAAATTGATCGTGCGACAATTTTTGATTGAAAGCGTGGAATCTTTATGATCGTCAAAATACCGTCCCAAGTCGATTCCATTCTGCAGATTCTGACGCAAAGCGGCTTTGAGGCCTACGTCGTCGGAGGCTGTGTGAGGGATAGCCTGCTCGGGATGGAACCGAAGGACTGGGATGTGACCACTTCCGCTCCTCCGCAGGAGATTGAGCGCGCGCTTTCCGGCTTCCGGATCATTGAGACCGGCTTAAAGCACGGCACCGTGACGGTTCTCTCCTCCGGCCTGCCCGTGGAGGTCACCGCTTTCCGGATCGACGGCGCCTATTCCGACGGCCGTCACCCGGACGAGGTCCGGTTCACCCGGAATCTGCGTGAGGATCTCGCGCGGCGCGATTTTACGGTAAACGCCCTCGCCTGCGGCAGGGACGGAGCCATTGTCGACTGCTTCGGCGGCCGGGACGATCTGGAACACAAGCTGATCCGCTGTGTCGGCGACCCTGACCGGCGCTTTCGGGAGGACGGGCTTCGCATTCTGCGGGCGCTTCGCTTTTCTTCCGTGCTCGGTTTCTCCGTAGAGCCGGCGACGGCGGAAAGTCTGCTGAAAAACCGGGGGCTTCTGGATCTTATCGCAAAGGAGCGGATCGGCTCGGAATTTCTGCGGCTGCTCTGCGGAGCTTCGGCCGCGCCGGTCCTGCGGGAATTCCGGGAGGCGATTGCGCAGTTTATCCCGGAAACCCGTGAGAGCTTTGATTTTGCGCAGAACAACCCCCATCACGTGTTTGACGTGTGGGAGCACACGCTGCAAACTGTCGCAGCCGTCGAGCCGGACCCGATTCTGCGCCTCGCGATGTTCCTGCACGACCTTGGCAAACCCCGGTGCTATACGGTGGATGAAAAGGGCGTTGGCCATTTTTACGGGCACGCGGAGGAAAGTGCCCTGCTTGCGGAACCCATTCTGAATCGTCTGCGGCTGGACCGGCACACGATCCGGGACGTCACACTGCTGGTGCGCTGGCACGATATTCCGGTCGCGCCGGACGAGGCGATTCTGCGCCGCCGCCTGAACCGGTTCGGGGAGCGGAATCTCCGGAGGCTTCTGAAGCTCCGCGTGGCCGACACCATGGCGAAAAGCCCCGCCCACCGGGGGGAACTGGACAAGCTTCAGGCAATTGAAACGATTCTGGACCGGATTCTCGCCGAAGGGCAGTGCTTCACGCTGAAGAACCTTGCCGTAAACGGGAAGGACCTCACGGAAATCGGAATTCCCTCCGGCCCGGAAACCGGGGAGATTCTTAAAATACTGCTGAACGCCGTCATTGAGGGAAGCTGCGTCAACCGCCGCGCCGACCTGATGGAATACGCAAAGCGCCGAAAGGAGGGCATGGAAAACGGAAACTGAAATCATTGTGCATCCTCTGGAGCCGGTCTTTGACTCAAATTCCCGGGTTCTGATTCTCGGGACCATGCCCTCGCCGAAATCCCGGGAATACGGGTTCTATTATTCCCATCCGCAGAACCGATTCTGGCGCGTTCTGTGCGACCTTTACGGGGAATCGCATCCGGATTCTCCGGAGGAAAAACGCGCGCTTGCGCTCCGCTGCCACATCGCCCTGTGGGACGTACTGAAAAGCTGTACCATCCGCGGGGCCGACGACGGGAGCATCCGGAACCCGGTGCCGAATGAAATAGGGGATTTAATAAGGCGGTCCTCCATCCGCACCGTTGTCACCACCGGTGCGAAGGCGGCCGCCCTTTATCATCGCTTCTGTGAGGAGGATACCGACATTCGGGCGCTGGCCCTGCCCTCAACAAGCCCGGCCAACTGCCGCTTTTACAGCTATGAAAAGCTCCTGGAAGCCTACCGTATTCTTCCTGCGCTGACCGGAGAAAAGCTCAGCCGACGCGCTCCAGGTCCTTTTTGAGACGCTCGATGATCCGCTTTTCCAGCCGCGATATGTAGGATTGGGATATGCCGAGCGTATCGGCAACTTCCTTCTGCGTGTGCTCTTTTTTGTTGTCCAGACCGAAGCGAAGCTGCATAATTTCGCGCTCGCGCGGCGCAAGCCGGGAAACCGCGCTGCGCAGGAGGTCGCGCTCCACCTCCTCCTCAATGTTCAGGTTCACCGTATTCTGATCGCTACCGAGAATGTCGGAAAGTAGGAGCTCGTTCCCGTCCCAGTCCACATTCAGCGGATCGTCGATGGAGATCTCGTTTTTCAGCTGGGAGGTCTTGCGGAGATACATCAGAATTTCGTTTTCAATACATCGTGAAGCGTAGGTGGCCAGCTTGATGTTTCGCTCGGGGCAGAAGGTATTCACCGCCTTGATCAGCCCGATTGTACCGATGGAGATCAGGTCCTCCACGCCGGTACTGGAGGATTCGAATTTTTTGGCGATGTAGACCACCAGCCGGAGATTGTGGGTAATGAGCGGTTCCCGCGCGTTGGGAACGTGGTCCATGATGTCCTGCATCACCCGCTCCTCCTCCTGACGCGTGAGCGGCGGCGGGAGGGTTTCCGGCCCGTTGATGTAGTGGATCTGCCCTCCCGGCCAAAGCCGGAGAATCAGCAGACGCAGCCCGTTGAACCATTCCCCGATTCGAAGCTTCACTTTCATTTTCCTATTCCCTCTTGCCGCTGCCGAAGCGGCTTACTCTATGCCCGACTACGGCCAGATTTAGCCGGACGTTATTTGCAGCAAATCCGGGCTTACTAAAGCGTCGAATTCGCCGAATTTTGTTTTTGCCATCGCTATGTAAACTTTTTGACTTTCAATCACCCGTTTCCCGCACCGGACGGTCAGCTTATCCGGTCGGAACGCCTGCAGAACGCCGCTGCCCGACACCGCCTCAAACGGGATCAGTCGGAAATTCAGGCTCTCCCGCGGCGGAGCCAGCGCCGAAACCACGGGCTCGTAAATTACTGCGACGGGGTCGCCTGAAAACGGCTCGCGCAGGGAATTGCCGGTATCCACCTTCCCGGTGCAGCGGCAGGTCCGGCCGCCGCATTCCACGACAAGGCTGCAGAACAGCTCCTTCGGCATCTGCTTCCCGGTAATGCGGTGGATCAGCGTGATTACCAGATAACATAACACCGTAAGTGCGATCAGCATCAGAGGAGAAATATCAAAATAGACCATATTGTTCCGGATCATAAGCCCCTGCGGCGCAAGAAAATACCACAGTGCAAGCATCAGGCCCGCAAAGGCAAAATTGATGATATAAAACGCCGCCGTTGCCCGCAGGAAGGCTTTCCAGCCCCGCCGGGGAAACGCCGCAAGGATGATGGTCGCCGAAAGCGCCAGTTTGACAAGAAGAGAAAGGAACACGTTCATCTGCGGCATAAGAATCATCAGGGAATAAAGCGCGCCCAATGCCGCCCCCGCCGCAAGCCGGCCCCTCCGAAACGGCAAAGAAAGGAACCGTGCGGTCGCCAGCAGCAGAAAGTAATTGACCACAAGATTGACGCCAACCAGAACGTCCACATAAACGACTTGCGCCACAGGTCTCCCCCCAGTCGGCTATTTTCCATTATAGATTTTACTGTGCGCTGTTTCTGTCAAATCATGTTCGTCCGGAACCGTTTGAAATGCAAATTTTCGGGCCTTTCTTTTATGAAAATCGCCGATTGGGGAGAAACAAGAAAATTTTTCAAGCCAAATAGGAAATAAAATCAATATATTGATTTAAAAATACAATTGTCGCAGTAAGTTTCGTATATATTGTGTTTTTTTCTTTTAAGCCGCCGAGTTGACAATTCCCGATCCTGCCGGTATAATAATACACGTTGTCTGTTGCAAAGCATTTGGCTCGGTAGTTCAGCTGGTTAGAACGCTAGCCTGTCACGCTAGAGGTCGTCGGTTCGATCCCGATCCGAGTCGCCAGATGCTGCTATGGCTCAGTTGGCAGAGCACGTCCTTGGTAAGGACGAGGTCATGCGTTCGAATCGCATTAGCAGCTCCATAAAAAATCCGCTTGGTTCTAAGCCAAGCGGGTTTTTTTATACTAATTATTATCCTGCACTTTCTTGAGTCCGGATTCATAATCTGCACTGGGTGGTAAATATGGACGAATGCTCAAGTCTGGCGAATCTGACTCCTGAACAATTATCCTACGCTGCCACGACGGCTGCCGTAGCTCTGTCAAAATGTTTAAGCGACGACGAGGTAAACGTATTAGGCAGTTTTTTCGTCAGTGTCGGCGGAACACTCAGCATAATTGCAAAACAGCGGCTACTGATTAAAAACTGCTGCGATAAAGATTCAAAATAAAAAAGACCGCTCCGTCCGGCTCCAACCGGATCAAGCGGCTCACTGGCGGCAGAGTGGAACAAAAAGGATTTCCTGTCTTACGGGCCCATATCTTTATCAATCAGGTTGTTAATATACGCGTTAAGGCTCATGCCAAGGCTTTCGGCATAAGCTTTCATTTTTAATCTTCGGCCTTGCCAAGATATTTTTTGTTCGCCTGTATGCGCGCTGGACTTAACATAACCAATTTTCACCTCCCGATTTATTATCGGCAAGCAAACGCAATAATTTAGCAATCGGCAAAAAGATGAAAAATATTAGTCCGATAAAAGCTATACGGAGGGATCAAGCCCCGTAGTATTTGGCCTTTACGCCGTCGGCGAGCTTCAGCCTCTCCAGTCTTTCCTCCGTGCTTTTCCGCTCAAGGTCAAGCTGCCGTTCGGTTTTATAAAACCGGCAGCCTTCGCAGTCCTTTCTGACCAACGCCTTGCACTGGCCGTCAAATTGAAAGATGCACTCCATCATTCCGCGTTTCACTTCTCTTTCAAGACTCTGTCTTTAGTTTAACGCGAAGCCCGGAAACAGGATGAACAGATTCTTAATTTATTTTTAAATTTAATGGAAAAAGCCCGAACCGATCAAAAATCGGCCCGAGCTTTTTTTCAGATAAACTGCGAATCTTAGATTCTCGCCACGCCGGACTTCCGGGCAGCTTCCGCAACCGCCTTCGCAACGGCTGCTGCGACATTGCGGTCCAGTGCGCTCGGAATAATGTAATCCGGGCTGAGCTTGTCCGCTGTAACAAAGGAGGCAATGGCATAAGCGGCGGCAATCTTCATTTCGTCGTTAATGTCGCTCGCACGAACATCCAGCGCACCGCGGAAAATGCCAGGGAACGCAAGGACGTTGTTGATCTGGTTCGGGAAATCACTGCGGCCGGTGCCGACAACAGCTGCACCCGCGCTCTTCGCGAGGTCCGGCATAATTTCCGGGGTCGGATTGGCCATGGGGAACAGGATCGGATCCTTGTTCATACTCTTGACCATTTCCGGAGTCACGCAGTTCGGAGCGGAAACTCCGATGAACACATCTGCACCCTTCAGCACGTCGGCGAGAGAGCCGCTCTTTTTGTCGCGGTTGGTGATAGCGGCCATTTCTTCCTTGACCGGGTTGAGACCGTCACGGCCTTCATAAATGGCGCCGCTGCGGTCGCACATGACGACGTCCTTGAGACCGAGAGCAATCAGAAGCTTGATAATGGCAATGCCTGCCGCGCCAGCGCCGCTCGTTACGACCTTAATCTCATCCAGCTTTTTGCCGGTAAGCTTCAGGGCGTTGAGCATGGCGGCCAGGGTGACAACTGCGGTACCGTGCTGGTCATCGTGGAAAATCGGAATATCGCAGCACTTTTTCAGTTTGGATTCAATTTCAAAGCAGCGAGGAGCCGAAATATCTTCCAGGTTTACGCCGCCGAAGCTTCCCGCCAGCAGGCGGACCGTGTTGACAATGTCGTCGACACTCTTGGAACGGACGCAGAGCGGAATCGCATCCACATCGCCGAAAGCCTTAAACAGGGCGCATTTGCCCTCCATGACCGGCATACCGGCCTCCGGGCCGATGTCTCCCAGACCAAGGACTGCCGTACCGTCGGTTACAACAGCAACCAGGTTGGAGCGGCGTGTAAGATCGTAACTCTTGTTCACGTCCTTGTTGATTTCAAGGCAGGGCTGAGCAACGCCCGGCGTATAAGCGAGGGAAAGATCATCGCGCGTATTCAGCGGAGCGCGGCAGACAACCTCGATCTTCCCTTTCCATTTGTAATGGAGTTTCAGCGATTCTTCTGCATAATTCATTCTTGCACGGTCCCTTCTTCAAATTCTTTTATATGGATCCATCAAATCTTAAGGGCAGCGATGGTTTCCTTCAGCATTGAGGCACTCTTGTTCAGCTTTTCCATCTCCTCGGGCACAAGCGGGGGCGCTACGCTGGTTGCAAGGCCGTTGGCGTTCACAAGGAACGGAATGCTCATGCATACGTCTTCCACACCGTATTCGCCGTGCAGCATGCCGCTGACGGCCAGCACGGAATTGGTATCACGGGTGATGTACTCGCAGATTCTCATCGTTGATACGCCGATGGCATAGAACGTCGCTCCCTTGAGGCGGATTACTTCGCCGCCGGAAACGTGAACTGCCTTCTCGATCGCTTCTTTGTCGATCTCTTTGGGGCAATTCTTGGCGTTCTTCAGGTAAACATCCAGCGGAATTCCGCCGACGCTTGCCAGCGACCACGGAACCATGGAGGAATCCCCATGCTCGCCGAACACATACGCATGAATATTTTTCGGGCTGACTTTGACTTCTTTCGCGACAAATTCGCGGAGACGGCTGGAATCCAGAAGCGTACCGGAACCGAACACACGGTTTTCCGGAAGACCGGTAACCTTCAGAATCGTATAGGTGACAATATCCACCGGGTTGCTGACGGCAACATAAATGGCATCCGGAGCATATTTGACTGCCTGCGGCATGACACTCTTGATGATATTGACATTTCCCTGAGCCAGATCAATGCGTGACTGCCCGGGCTTACGCGCACTGCCGAGTGTTACGACAACGATATTCGAATCCTTGATATCCGAGTAATCGCCGGCATAAATGTTCACGGGCGGGCACAGAGCCGTTCCCTGAATAATATCCATAGCCTCACCCTTGGCCTTGTCCTGATTAATGTCAACCAGAACAATTTCGGAAGCGAGCCCGTTCAGCGTAAGCGCATAGGCAATCGTTGCCCCAACATTTCCTGCTCCGAGGATACTGATCTTATTTCCCTTTTTCATGTGCATATTGCC
>JAEWRF010000246.1 GCA_023460155.1 Bacillota bacterium
CGCGTACATGCAGGAGTCGTATACCTGCCCGTTCTTGAACACGCTCTTTTTCAGAATTCCCTCCAGCCCGAAGCCCGCCTTTTCCAGCACACGGCGTGAGCCCGTGTTATAAGCGAACGGCTCCGCACAGATGCGCAGCAGGTCATACCGCTCGAAGGCTTCCTCGCAGAGCCGCCGCGCGGCGCCGGTCATAATGCCCTTTCCCCAGAACGGCTCCGCAAGCCAGTAGCCGAGCTCTGCGCCGCGGCGGTAGACGTCGCTCTGCAGAAAAATGCCGATGCTCCCGACCGGCTCCCCGGCAATTTCAATTGCCCGGCAAAGCTGGCGTTTTCCCTCGTTTTCCACACAGGAGTCCACGTAAGCCTGCGAGTCCGACAGCGTGTATGGGTACGGGAAGGAATCGCGCAGATTCGCCGCGATTTTCGGGTTATCGGCATAGCGTACGATTTTTTCCGCGTCCTGCTTTTCCCATTCCCGTAAGATGAATTCCATTGTGCTTCCCCTTTTCTTTCGTACCGCGCCGCCTTGAAAACGGCTCATTCTTTCTTCCATTATAACTTTTCCGGAATTGTTCGTCAACCGCAAAAATCACGCACGTATAATCCTCCCCGCGCATAATCTGAACTGTGATGCAAAGTTGACGACAAAGAGGGCGGGAGCATGACAGATTACAGAAACCAGAATTTTTCCCAAGGTTCCCGGGCGGGACTCGAGAAAGCGGTCAACATTCCCATTGAGCTATACGAATCGACGCTGGGCCGGTATTTTATCGGCACCGCAGACAATCTCAGCTTCGGGAACGGCACAAGCACCTGGGCGAGGCTTTACAATCCGCGGCAGTCCGGCGTTGTTCTCCATGTGAACGTCTGGACGGTGACGGATCTTTCCCCAGCGCCGTTCCGTGCGGAATTCTGGTTCAACGCGACGGCTCCGGGCAGTTTTTACGAGTCGGGCTCCGTCACCCCGTCCAACACGTTTCTCCAGCCCCCGCCGGAGCCCAAGGTACGGCTTCAGTACGCCTCGCAGGTCACCAGCCTGCCGTACGACGGGGTGGAGGCGTTCGTTCGGAACGGGGACGCCGGAACAACCGTGGCGGACACGGAAAACGGGAAGCTGATTTTTCCTCCCGGCGGATCCTTTCTGGTCTATCTTTCCCTGGTCGGGGACACCTGCGTCCCTGCGATCGGTCGGATTGCGTTCGGGTGGTGGGAGGAGCCGGTCTCGGTTTGAACCGTGCCGAAAAAGCGCGGGCGAACAGCAAAGAGCTGTTCGCCCGCGCCAGCTTGCCAAAAAACATGCAGGTCGTCGAAAATAGTGCAAGGCAAGGCGGCAAGCAACGTCAGCGGAGCGTGATGCAGTCGCGCCCACTCTCCTTGGATGCGTACATTCCTTCGTCCGCCTTTTTGACCGCCTGCTCCACATTGAGGCTTTCGTCGAATGCAGACAAGCCGACACTTACCGTAACCCGGCAGTCGTTGTCCTTTTCGCCGCTTTTCAGCGCCTCCGCGAAGCGGGTGAAAATCTCCCGCGCCTCCTCCGGAGTGACCGGCAGAATCCCGACGAATTCATCCCCGCCCCAGCGTGCCGCAATTCCGGAAGCCCCGACGGCCTTCTGAAGTTCCTTCGCAACCGTCGCAAGGATGGCGTTCCCGAAAATATGGCCGTACGTGTCGTTGATCTGCTTAAAGTGGTCGATATCAAGCATGAAGAACACAGCGCTCTTCCCGCGGTGTTTCCGGAGGAAGGTCTGGTACTGCCGGGAAAACAGCTTCCGGTTCGGCAGCCCGGTCAGATCGTCCGTATTTTCCACCTGGACAATGCGCCTGTTGAAAATGAAGAACACCACCGTCGTGACAAGGATGCAGGCCGCAACCGAAAAAAGAATGGAAAGCACGTTGTCAAGCATCTTCTGCTGAAAAGCGCTGGCGGCCGAACTGGTTTTCATTTCGAGGACCATAAACCAGCCCAGCGTAGAGTCGTATTTCGTAATCAGGCACTTCCGCTCGTTCGCGGAGGTAAACCACTGAACCGTGGAGTTCCCGGAGGGGTTCATCTCAATTTTTTCACTGATTCCGGTGTACTCGGGCAGTTTGTCGCGGTTCACGAAAACATCGGCGGTTCCCTTGAAGGAATTCGCGGAGCCGCCCTCGTTGACGATGTAGACGGAAAGATTGTAGTCCTTTTCGTAGGCGCGGATCGTATCCTGAATAAAGGAGGCTTTCATGGCGACGCCGATCACGCCCAGAAGCCTGCCGTCGTCCCCCGTCACACGGAAGTTGACGAACACCGCGACATCGTTGTTGTTTGCCTGGTCGGTATCGACCTCCAGGTCGGACTCATGCCCCGACGTAACGAAATTGTAGTACCAGACGTCGTGGGGGTCGCCCGGTGAAACCTTCTTGTTGAGGCCGTCCTGATAATAATAGTTGCCGGTCTGCGCGGAAACGCAGAACACGGTGGTATAGTTGTACTTTTTCTGGTACGCCTTCAAATAGCCGTACAGCTGCTTGATATATGCATCGTCCCCGGCGTACTGCGGCTCCGACGACAGCCATGTTTTCAGGAACTCGTCGTTCGCCATCGTCTTGGAGACCATCACAGGCTTGGTCATGGCGCTGTCGATACTGTCCGAAATATCCGTATCCGCCAGACTTACGACGTCCTGCAGGTGCTTTTCTGCCAATTGCTGATACGAGGCCGTGTCCTGGTATACGCTGACGGCAAAACCGGCAATCACAGCGAAAATGATGATCAGATTGCTGACCAGCAGCATATGCTTTTTCATTAAGATCCCTCTGAAATCAGGATTTCTCCGCACGGAGCAACATTATATTCTATCATAGTGCCATCCGCAGAAACAGTCAATAAAAATGTCAGAATCTGTCTTATCATGTCTCATAAAAAGGAAGCGGGAGGCGGCCCTTATACGGATTCTCCGCCGTCCTTCTTCCGGAAGGCAAAATAGCGCTGCCCGAAGTAATTCAGAGCGGTAAACAGAACCATGCCGACCAGCATGGCCGCGTTCTCCTGAAGCTTCTGCGGCCGGTTCGCCAGCAGCCGCAGCGTCAGCGGCTTTGCGACGCCGTAGGCCAGAAGATAGCAGACCACAATGTTCGCGGCGAACTTGGCCGCGATCTTCCAGGAGCGCTCCTTATTCTGAAACGTAAAATATTTGTTCAGGAAATAGCTCAGGATGCTCCCGAGGATATAATTCGCGGCCGAGGATACCCAATAGCTGCAGCC
>JAEWRF010000247.1 GCA_023460155.1 Bacillota bacterium
TCATAGCCCCGCTCCCGCAGATACTGTTTTCCCGCTTCCGTAACGTTATCCGGTATTAACACCCGACCGGGCATAAATCTTCCCCCTTGTTTTCCTTCCTGAAAGCAGCTTCCGTCAGCCTGAAGTCAGGGAACGGACGAAGGCTTCCATCCGATCCATGCCCTTCTCAATATTCTCCATGGACGTCGCATAGGAAAGGCGCAGATAGCCTTCTCCGCATGCTCCGAACGTATCCCCCGGAGCGGTAGCTACCTGCTGCCGGTCCAGAAGCGCATAGGCGAACTCTTCGGAGGTTTTTCCGAAGCTTGAAATATTAGGGAACGCGTAAAACGCCCCCCTCGGCATCCGGCAGGAAACACCTTTCATGGCGTTGAGCCGCCCGACGAGATAGTTCCTCCGCCTCTCATACTCGCTAAGCATATGCTCAAAGTGCTTTTGTGAGCCCTCAAGCGCTTCCAGCGCGGCGTACTGGCACGGCATAGCGGCACAGGAAGCCACATATTCCTGCAGCTCCGCGACCTTCGAGACAATTTCCTCCGGCCCGGCGGCATAGCCGATCCTCCAGCCCGTCATGGCATAGGTTTTGGAAAAGCTGTTGATCACAACGGTGCGCTCCTGCATTCCCGGCAGGCAGGCGATGCTTTCGCACTGCTCCCCGTCATAGACGATCCGGTTATATACTTCGTCCGAGATCACCAGCAAATCCTGTTCCTTTGCAATTTTGGCAATCTGCCGCAGGGCCTCGCGGCCGATGACGCTCCCGGTGGGGTTGCAGGGCGAATTCAGGAAAATCACCTTGGTTTTCGGAGTGATTGCGCGTTTCAGGTCTTCGGTCTCAAGGACGAAGTCGTTTTCCTCTTTGCAAACGACGTAAACCGGCACCCCGCCGTTCATTTTAATCTGAGCGTCGTAATTGCCGTAGTACGGCGCGGGGAGAACCACCTCGTCCCCCGGATCCAGAAGCACCTTCAGCGTGAGATAAACCGCTCCCATAGCGCCGGTCGTCACCGCAATCTGCCGGTCCGGGTCATATTTCAGCCCCTCCGTCCTGCTGAGCGCGGCCGCAATGCCTGTGCGCAGCTCCGGAATTCCGGCGTTGGCGGTGTATTTGGTATCGCCCCGGCGAATCGCGTCGCACCCAGCCTCCACCACATTCTCGGAAGCCGTAAAATTGGGCTCCCCGACGGTAAAACTGATCACGTCCGTATATTCCAGAGATTTGTTGAACATATCCCGGATTCCGGAAGGTTTAATCTGATTGGTCAGCTTTGACAGCAACATTGTTTTCACCTTTCTTCCGATATTCGCGGCTTACCTATAATATAGAAAGCACGAACGAACCCATAAATCTGATTTTATCGCATTTTAACGGCCGGATACGGCATACTGAAGAAAAAAGCAGGAAAGGATCCCGGGTCAAAAAGCAGGCCCCCTGTTTTGCAGGAGGCCTGCTTTTCACAATTTGTTTTCGCTCAGTTTTCCGTCGGATTCAGTGCAATGCCGACCGGCTTGCCGAACCACTTGACATAAGCGGCTTTGTTGGAACCATCCGTGTTGATCTGGAATACGAACTGATTGATATAGTTCAGCCATTCCTGATCGCCCTTTTTGACACCGAGAGAATTGTACCACGGATTCATGCACATTTCGTCCGGAGTCCCGACGTATTTGAAAACATCCGGATATTTCATACCTTTGAATGCGCAGTACGGCGAATCGCCGACAATCGCGTCGATCTGCTTATTCTTCAGCGCAGTTTCCATATCGTCGCCGTTGTCAAACAGAGTCATATTGAAGGAAATGCCGGACTTGATGATATTCTCGCAGGAAGTCTGATCCGTGCTGCCCTTCGTGCAGCCAACCTTTTTGCCCGCAAGATCTTTCGCATGGGCAATGGTGGAATCCTTGCGGACCAGAATGCCGGCTGCGCCCGCATCGTAAGGAATGGAGAAGTCGATTTTCTGGGCTCTTTCCAACGTGATCGTAAAGTTGCCGACCACGACATCGACCTTGCCCGTCTCAAGGGCAGTGATACGTTCCGGCACGGTCAGGCTGACGATCTGCGCTTCTGCGCCGAGAGACTTTGCCAGCATGTTCGAAATATCGACGTCGTACCCGATCGGTTTGCCGCTTGAGTCTTTGCTGCCGTAAGGCTCGTTGTCAAGGAGAGAACCGACGATCAGTTTTTTGGCTTTAATGACCTTTTCCAGCGTACCGCTGCTGGAAGTCGTACCGGCAGAGGTGCTCTGCGCTTTGGAACCGCAGCCTGCCATTGCCGTCGCCATTATAGCAACCGCCATCAATAGACAAAGTACCTTAACCTTTTTTCTCATAATATTTCCCCTTCTCGCAGTCCGGTCACCCGGTTTTGTATATAGAAAAGCTTGCGCCTTCTATCCCACTTATTTCGAAATGATCGCTCTGAGGAACTGCTTTGTGCGTTCATGCTGCGGGTGGCTGAAAAGTTCCGCCGGTTTTCCTTCCTCAATGATGCTGCCGTCCGCCATAACGACAACGCGGTCGGCGACCTCTCGGGCGAATCCCATTTCATGGGTCACGACGACCATGGTCATGCCTTCTTCGGCAAGCTCCTTCATTACGTTGAGGACCTCCCCGATCAACTCCGGGTCGAGAGCCGAGGTCGGCTCGTCAAACAGAATGCACTTCGGGTTCATGGCGAGCGCTCGGGCAATGGCAATGCGCTGCTTCTGACCGCCGGAAAGCTCGCTGGGGTAGCTTTGCGCCTTATCGGAAAGCCCAACCTTTTCCAGAAGGCCGGAAACCATTTCATCCATCTCGGCATGGCTCAGCTTTTTGTTGTTGCGTTTTGGGCCGAGCGTAATGTTGTCATAGACCGTCAGATGGGGAAAAAGATTAAAATGCTGGAATACCATTCCCATCTCTTTGCGGATTGCGTGAATATTTTTAGAATTTACTTCCTTGCCGTCCACAACAATTGCACCCTGATCCGCTTTTTCCAACCGGTTCAGGCATCTTAAAAATGTGCTTTTTCCGGTTCCGCTCGGGCCGATAATGACAACCACTTCGCCCTCCCGGACCTCCAGATTGACTCCCTTCAGAATCTCGTTTGTGCCAAACGATTTATGCACGTTCTTAGCGGATATTGCCGGAATGGCGGTTTCCATTTTAACAACAACGCCTCTCTTTGTCTCGTTTTCCGAATAGGAATCGCTTAAAGCCTCTTTCATAGCCAGTGAAGTTTGCATTAACGAGCCCTCCTTTGTTCCAGTTTTTTAACGTACAGCGACAGCGGATAACTGATGACAAAAAACACGATTGCAATAACGGTATAAGTCTGAATCGGTAGCCCGGTCCGGTTGATGATGACCTGAGACTGCTTAACAATATCCTCGCAGCCCACCAGAGAAACAATGCTGGTATCCTTGATAACGCCGATAAAGAAGCCCATCAGAGTCGGAAGGAAAACACGGAACGCCTGCGGGAAAATGACAAACCGCATAACATCGAGGCTGCTGAGCCCCACGCTGTAGCCTGCTTCCGTCTGTCCCTTCGAAATGGACTCAATGCCGGACCGGATGATTTCGCAGGTATAGGCTCCCGCGTACAGAATCAGGACGATACTGCAGGCCGTAAAGATATCCAGATCAATTCCAGCGTAGGCAATGCCGTAGTAACCGAAAAACAGCTGAAGCAGAAGGGGCGAACCGCGGAAAAGTTCCACATAAACCCGGATGACCGCCTTGATGATCCTGACCGGTACGGATTTACCTTTCAGCGAAAGGCCGATCGCGGTAAGAATTCCGACCATCAGACCGCCGATGATCATGACAATTGACAGTCCTACGGTAATTTTCAGACCGTCGAGAAGAATGGTGGAAAAAGCAAATATTTTATCAAATCCCAATTCCGTCACTCTCCTTTACTGCTTACGCTTGGGAAGTATTTTACGTTGACCTTGCGCAGAATGAATGTGGATATATTGGAAAGAACGTAGAAAATGATAATGGCGAAGGTGTACATCTCAAAAGTGCGGAACGTGTTCGTTGCGGTGATCGTCGTCACATCCGTCAGCTCACGGACATCCAGTGAAGACAGAAGCGTCGTCGCGTACATTGCACCCACGAACTCATTAATCAGGGCCGGGAAGATATTGCGGAGTGCCTGCGGAGAAATAATATCAAGGAATATCCGCGTTCTGGTCAGGCCGACGCATTTTCCGGCTTCCCACTGTCCCACGTCGATGGACTGGATGCCTGCGCGGAACATTTCGCAGGAATAAGCGCTTCCGTTCAGTACCAGGGCAAGAATTCCGGCAACATAATTGTTGAGGAAGATGCCGAGCTGTGGAAGACCGAAATAGATCATGAAGATCTGCACCAGCAGCGGGGTGTTGCGGAAGATTTCCACGAACACGGTAACAATTCTATAAGCAACTTTCGGCTTTTTCCGGTAGCGGATATAGCCTAAAAACGCGCCGATTACAATCTGAAGCACAAATGCCAAGATCGTGAGCGCCATTGTGATAAGAGCTGCCTGCAGCAAATCAGGCAAATGTGATATGGGAGTTGACCAGTCGAAAAAAAAGCTGCTGTTGTCATTCACTCAAAATCGCTCCTTCCAGGATTCGGGCAAAACGCCCGTTCTGAAGTTTTCCGACCGGAATACGGAAAACCTCGTTTGCTTCGGCCGAATGTACCGCCGAAGACCTTCGGAAACTCTGCGTTTCCGTTCCGAATTGATACCACTTCCCTTTCTAAAATGCAAACACAAAGAGGCCCTCTGAATCAGAAGACCTCTTTGTCAGTTCAGCCTATTTTATTTTTATTGTTTCAATTCCAGGTTGGAATCATGATGACATTCTGTACGCCCGAGCCTTACTTCCTTTCAAACGCAAAAAAAGCCTTCTATTTCTAGAAGACCTCATTGTCAAAACGAATGATCTATTCACTTTCGTCCAATTAAGAAACAAACCAATTTGTTTTACCCACCGGCCGGAACGAAGAAAAGTCTTTTCTGTGTCAGTCGGCTTCCTCATCGCCGGGTGGATTTGCTCTGTTAAGTTTTCATATGCACATAATAGCATTCCCTTCAGACTGTGTCAAGAGAAAAAAATTATTTGTGACTTCTGTAGAGACTTTCAAAAAGTGCGCTCAGATTTTGTCATTTTGCACAACCCGAGGCCTGTCTTGTGCCCTGACGCCGATAGAAAATTCACCCCTATTTTTGAATGCTCAGATTCTTATTGAAAAGTGAAATTGCGTTGCCGACGAATTTACGGCAAACTCTTTTTCTTCAACCGGGGAAATGGTATAATAGCGATATTCAAATCAATATGGGAAAAAGCGGTTTTCCCAATTTTCGAAGACAGAAGGAGGGCGCGGCGATTATGGAGCCAACCGTACAGGTGGTCAGCCGGGCGCTGGATCTGATCGAACAGCTTTCCCAGTCCTCAAAGCCGATGGGGCTTACCGAGCTTTCAAAGTCTGTGGGGCTCAGCAAAAGCACGGTCAGCCGGCTGCTTGCCACGCTTCAGTCCCGAGGCTACGTGGAAAAGGTCGAGCCAAACGGGAAATACACCCTCGGTCCAAAGCTGATTTCGCTTGTCAGCTGCCACATCGGCAGCCTCGAGCTGCAGACGGAGGCCCGCCCGTATCTTTCCCTGCTGGCCTCCGACCTGAATCTCACGACGCATCTCGGAATCCTGGACGGGAATGAAGTGATCTACATTGAAAAGCTGGACCGCTTCCCCACAAAGCAGCTCTACTCTCAGATCGGCTACCGCGTGCCGGCCTACTGCTCCTCGCTTGGAAAATGTCTGCTGGCCCGGTATTCCGGAGAAGAACTGGAGCGGATCATGGGCGGCACCCGCTTTCAAACGTACACAGCCCGTACAATCCCCACACTGGAGGCGCTGAAGGAACAGCTGCGGCGCATCCGCGACCAGGGCTGGGCGATGGACGATCAGGAATACACCGTAGGGCATATGTGCGTCGGCGCGCCGATCTACGACTACCGCGGCGAGATCATTGCCGCCGTCAGCGCGAGCGGAACCTCCGCTGTACTGACCCCCGAATACCTTCCCGTCGTGATTGAAGAGGTCAAGCAGACGGCCCGGCAGATTTCGAAATGCATGGGCTGCCTAACCTGACCGAAGCCGGTGATTCGGTTACGAAGAACAGCCCCCCGAAGGGCCCGATGGCCTTTCAGGGGGCTGTTTCTCTCTTTCTGGAAAAGGGGGATTTCTTCCTCAGAGAATATTTTTGAGAACGATGGTCTTCGTATGGGTCACTTCATCAAAGGTGGACATGACGCCCTCGGTTCCCACGCCGGAATATTTGTAGCCGCCGAAGGGCATTTCAAAGCTGCGGAAGAAGCTGGCGCCGTTGATGACCACGCCGCCGCATTCCAGCTGGCCGGCTACGCGCGCGGCCGTCTTCATATCGGAGGTAAACACGCACCCGCACAGGCCGAAGATGGACTGGTTGGCGATTTCAATTGCTTCCTCTTCCGTATCGAAGCCGATGACCGGCACGACCGGCCCGAAGATTTCCAGATCCTTTGCAACGTCGGCATCCTTCGGCACGTCGCCGATCACGGTGGGTTCATAGTAAGCTCCGTTCCGCTTGCCGCCGAGAAGGACCTTCCCTCCCTGCCGAACGGTCAGCTCCACTTCGCTTTCCACCTTTTTGGCCGCTTCTTCGCTGATCAGGCAGGCGATGTCCGTTGTTTCGTCCGCGGGATCGCCGAATTTCAGCTTTTTAATGCGCTCGATCGTCTTCCGTGTGAATTCCTCTTTTTTGCTGTTGTGAATCAGGAATCGCTTGGAGGCACAGCACACCTGGCCGCCGTTGTACATGCGGCCCCAGATGAGTTCTTCCACCGCAAGATCGACGTCGCCGTCGGGCAGGACGATGAAGGCGTCGTTTCCGCCAAGCTCCAGCGCAATATGCGCCATGTGGTCGGCCCCCGTCTTTGCGGTCTGGATGCCGACCTCCGTGGAACCGGTCAGCGTGATGGCATGCACGCCCGGGTTTCCGCAGAGCCAGGTTCCCACACTTGAGCCGCGGCCTGTGACGATTTCAATCGCACCGTCTGTCACGCCCGCTTCCGTCAGCAGTTCGGTCAGCATGCACAGCGTCAGGGGGTTGTCGGTGGAGGGCTTGACGATCGCGGCGTTGCCGGCGAGCAGCGTCGGGGCGACCTTCTGGTCGAACAGGTCGCACGGGAAATTGAACGGGATCACGCACGCAACCACCCCGATCGGCTCGCGCACGGTCAGCAGCACATGCTTTTCCTGTCCCGCTTCCCGGCCCGCCGGGATCATTTCGCTGTAAAGGTGCTTCGCGCGTTCGCAGAAACCGCGGAACGCGATCGGAATATTGCCGATTTCCGCGCGGGCCTCCCGAATTGGCTTGCCGGTCTCCTGAGAAAGCGTCTGCGCCAGTTTTTCCTTGTTTTCCTCGACCAGGCCGAGGAATTTCATCAGAATATCGACTTTTTTGTGAACCGGCACCTTCGCCCAGATCTTCTGGCCTGCCGCGGCCTTTTCAACCGCGGCCTGAATATCCTCCTTCGTGGCGGACGGAACCGTGTCGATCACCTTGCCGGTCGCCGGATTAACGACCTCGATCACCTTGCCGTCGGATGCATCGACCTGTTTCCCGCCGATTACCATTTTCATAGAAAAAACCTCCAATCGTTGAGTAAGCCCAATTTGTTGTAAATATGCGGATCGTCGAAAATCGTGCAAGGCAAGGCGGCAAGCCTATAAATTAAGGGAGCATACTTTTTGTATGTGACCGATATTTACAGGCGCAGCCAACGCAGAAAGCAAAATTGCAAGGCAATTTTGCGATTGCGCGACTTTATCGACGACCTGCTATTTGCCGAAAGCGGTGAATGACAGCATAAGCCCGCCGCAGGTATTGCGGCCGTCGTCCTCATATCCGTATTCGCCGAACGTAAATTCCGCCAGGAACGGGACTCCGTCCGCCGCTTTGATCAGCTTTTCCGCCACCTCGCCGATGCGGTCCCCGATGGCCGCGCGGCGCCCGCCGCAGTGGACCAAAAGGTACGCGCCGATCTCCTCGGGACCTTTTTTCTTAAGCGCCTCCAGCGTGTCCCCCGCCGCGCCGATGAGTTCATCCACGGAAGCTTCCATACGAATCGCCGCCGTGTTGACCGCCAGATTATTGCCCACGTTGATGGTGTAGTCGTCATTTCCGTTCATGGGGTGGCGGATCGCGACGAGGTCGCCAAGGGGATCCTTCACGCCGAGCGGAGAAACGACGGACGCGCCCAGCAGCGCCCCGCCCTTAAGGGAATCTGCATCCATTCCGCGCCAGGAGGCGTACTTTTTCAGCGCCGGCTCCCCGTCGATTTCGGCGATCGTCCGGTTGCCCGAAATTTTTGTGATAATCCCGGCATCTTTCGTCTCGCGGTAGGCGCCGGTAAACTTGTTCGCAAAGGGCTTATCCGTATAGAAGAAAGCGACGGCCGCCCCGTCCGGGAAGATTTTGTCGCCGGTATAGATGCTCCACTTGCCGGTGATGGTGTTATCCGCGGCGCTCCCGCCGAAGAAAGGAACACGGCCGATGACCTCCGTGATCCCCTTCAGATAGAACTCTTCCTCCGCCGGGGATGCGGCCATATAGAAATAATCGGGCGGAACCGCTTTTCCTGCCGCAGCCATTGCCTCTTCCGCCAGCTTATGTCCGGTCGCCCGAGGATCATCGCCCCGCACAGCCGACGCTACGCCTACGGAAAGCTCCTCGCCGCCGAGCACCAGAGCCCCGAGGAAGCCGTGGTCGCTTGTTATGTAACCGTCAGGAGTAATCACTCCGGTAAAGGATGTGTTGCCGATGACCGGAACGCCCGGAAGTTCCTTTGAAATGCCCGCCAGCATTTCTCCGAGATCATAGTCAACGCTGCCGTACGCAAAAATCAGCTTCGCGTCGGAGACGCCCTTTTTTGCCTGAGCAGCCGCCTCTTTGCCTGCTGCGCGGGCGCTTGAATTCGTGCTGGATCCCACATTGCTTTTCAGCATTTGAATACCTCCCCTAAAAAATATTCACGAACAAGTTTTCTTTTGTTTATTATAATCACAAACTCCGGCCCGGTACAACCGGGTCGTTTTAACATGTGGAATCTGTGTTCCGTACAGTGGAACAGTCCCGTGTTCCGCCTGCCGCAAAGCGCTTTACGGCCAGCTCCGGCTTTGGCGTTTCAATTGAATCTTCGCTCCTGCGGGTATATAATCAAGGAAAAATCCGAAGTTTCAACCGATTGCATAGGAGGATCTCATGAAAACGCTTCTGTTTTTGGCAAAAGGCTTTGAGACCATGGAATTCAGCGTCTTTGTAGACGTAATGGGATGGGCGCGCAACGATTATCACTGCGACACTCAGGTTGTTACCTGCGGCTTTCAGAGGCAAGTGGTCAGTACCTTCGGCGTTCCGGTGGCGGTGGATACCCTGATCGGCGAAGTCAGCGCGGACGACTACGACGCTCTGGCCATACCAGGCGGCTTTGAGGAATACGGTTTTTACGAGGAAGCCTACGACGAGCGGTTTTTAAAGCTGATCCGGGATTTCGACGCAAAAGGGAAAATCATCGCGAGCATCTGCGTCGCGGCCCTGCCTGTTGCAAAAAGCGGCGTCTTGAAAGGGCGGAACGCCACAACCTACCATCTGCGGGGCGGATACCGGCAGAAGCAGCTTGTGGAACTCGGCGCAGCCCTCGGCGAAGGTTCCATCGTCGTCGACCGGAACGTCATCACCTCCTACTGCCCGGAAACAGCTCCCGGCGTGGCCTTCAAGCTGCTGGAGCTGCTGACTTCCAAAGAACAAATGGAAATTGTGAAGGCAGCAATGGGGTTCTGAACCCAAATGAACAAGGAGAATCATCATGGTCGCGGAAACAATGAGCGAATTTTTTACCTCCCGTGTAAACGGATATGATGAGCATATGCTTAATGAAGTTGACGGCTACCGGGAAGGGTACCGCAAAATGGCTGAGCTGCTCCCGGAGCAAACGGAATCTCTGCTTGACCTCGGCTGCGGAACCGGACTGGAGCTGGATGAAATCTTCCGGCTGTTCCCCTCTGCAACGGTAACGGGGATCGACCTGACCTGGGCGATGCTGGACCGGCTCAGGCAAAAGCACCCGGATAAGAAACTGGTTTTGATCGAGGGAGATTATTTTCAGTGTGATTTCGGCAGCGAACGGTTCGACGCCGCTGTCTCGTTTGAGACAATGCACCATTTTCCCCGCGCTGAAAAAGTAAGACTGTACGAAAAAATCTGCCGCGCGCTGAAACCGGGCGGCACCTATATCGAATGCGATTACATGGTGACGGATTCGGAAGAGGAAGATCTTCTTCTTAAAGAAGCCGAACGCATCCGGGCAGAACAGCATTTACCGGATGCGAAAATTTATCACATCGATACCCCGTACACGGTCGGACACCAGATTCAGATGCTGGAGCAGGCTGGCTTTATCGAGGCGGAAGCACTGTGGCGGCTGGGGAACACAACGATCGTGCAGGCGAAAAAGGGTTGACAACCCAAACGGAATCGCTTATACTTTGAGTAAATTGAACATTACGGTAGGTGAGGCTACCGCAGGGATACGGATTGCTGCCGCGTAATAGTGGAGACACTATGAGAAGGTGAACAGACTGTGCCGAATCCAAGGCATAGTATAATGCAATTTCATCGCCCGGCGAAGCCAAAGCTTGAACGTGAACGTGCCTTATTGAGAAGGCATGATTTTTGCGCGCGGGATATTTCCCCCTGCCGGGCTTTTTTTGCTTTGGCGGGGGGATTTTTTTGCCCTTCATCCTTTTGGATTTTTCATAGATATTTTTTAATAACAAAGAGGTGAGAAAAATGGACAGCGGGAGTAGCTGCGACATAAAACCGGGCGGTCAACGTGCTGAAGAAGAGAATCGACGACAGAGCCGCATTGGTTCCCTGTCCTTTTTCTCAGCGGAATTATCATAAATTCCGTCTTTTGACGGTGCGCTTATTCCAGTTTTATGTCTTTACTTCCTTTGGTCTCCCGCATTTGCGGGATCGGATTTTGCAGACAGGAGGTAAGACAAATGAAAAAGAAAACGATGCAGACCGTTTCCCTCTCAGTTTCTCCGGCGGCGGAGAAACTGCTGCTGGCAGGCAGGGCGGGAACGGAGGAACTGCTCAAAAAATACGATACCACACTCAGCGGTTACGGTGAGGAAGCCGCCGAAGAGCTTCGTGACAAATACGGAAACAACGAAATTTCCCGCGACCGGCCGGATCCGGTTTATAAACGGCTGATCCGCGCTTTTATCAATCCCTTTACCGTCGTGCTGATCGTACTTGCGGTTATCTCATTTTTTACGGACGTTGCCATGGCTGCTCCGGGTGAAAAGGATCCTTCGACGGTCATCATCATTGGCACGCTTGTGTTCATCAGCGGAGCGCTCAGCTTTATTCAGGAGACAAACTCCAACAAGTCGGCGGAAAAGCTGAAAGCGATGGTTCATACGACCGCGACGGTTGCACGCGGTGAAGAAGGCAAAAAGGAGATTCCCCTCGCGGAGATCGTTCCAGGAGACATCGTCCATCTGGCTGCGGGGGACATGATCCCCGCCGACCTGCGCATTCTCTCCTGCAAGGACCTGTTCATCAGCCAGTCTTCCCTGACCGGCGAAAGCGCACCGGTGGAAAAATACGACCGTGCCGTACCGGATGAGGGAAAAAGCCCGCTGGAGCTTTCCAATCTGGCCTTTATGGGCAGCGAGGTCGTCAGCGGCTCCGCGGCCGGAATCGTCATCGCGACCGGTGACAGCACCTGCTTCGGTTCCATGGCGAAGGCCATCACCGGCAAACCGGTTGCAACAAGCTTTGAAAAAGGCGTCAGCTCCGTGAGCTGGCTGCTGATCCGCTTCATGGCGTGCATGGTTCCCATTGTGTTTTTTATCAACGGCTTTACAAAAGGAGATTGGTTTCAGGCGTTCCTGTTTGCCCTCTCCGTTGCGGTGGGGCTCACACCCGAAATGCTGCCGATGACCGTGACCACCAATCTGGCAAAAGGCGCCGTAGCAATGGCAAAGAAAAAAGCCATTGTGAAGCACCTGAATTCCATGCAGAATTTCGGCGCGATGGACGTGCTCTGCACCGACAAGACCGGAACGATCACGCAGGATAAGGTGGTGCTGGAACAGTATCTTGACATTCATGGGAATGAAGACGAGCGGATTTTGCGCCACGCTTTCCTGAACAGCTATTACCAGACCGGTTTAAAAAACCTGATGGATGTCGCCATTCTCAACCACGCGAAATCGGAGCCCTACCGTTCCATGCAGGAACGGTATACCAAAGTTGACGAGATCCCATTCGATTTCAACCGCAGAAGAATGAGCGTCGTGATCCGAGATCAGGATGGAAAAACCCAGATGATCACCAAGGGCGCCGTCGAAGAAATGCTGTCGATTTCATCGTATGCGGAATTCAACGGCTCGGTTGTGGAACTGACCGGAGAAGTACGTGCGGAAATTCTCGCGACGGTGGATAAGCTGAACCGCGACGGAATGCGCGTTCTGGCGGTCGCCCAGAAAACCAACCCTTCCGTGGAGGGTGTCTTCTCCGTAAAAGACGAATCCGACATGGTTCTGATCGGCTACCTCGCCTTCCTTGATCCGCCGAAAAAGACCGCGGCGGCGGCCATCCGGGCGCTGAACGAATACGGCGTCGCCGTCAAGGTTCTGACGGGGGACAACGACGCCGTGACAAGCTGCATCTGCCGTCAGGTCGGGCTGAAGGCCGACCATCTGCTGCTCGGCTCGGATGTGGAAAGGATGGACGACGCCGAGCTTGCGGCCGAGGTTGAAAAAACCGTCGTATTCGCAAAGCTCAGCCCGCAGCAGAAGGCGCGCATCGTCCGGGCTCTGCGCGCTAACTCCCACACCGTCGGCTTCATGGGCGACGGCATCAACGACGCAGCTGCGATGCATGAGGCGGACGTAGCGGTCTCCGTCGATACCGCCGTCGACATCGCGAAGGAATCCGCCGACATCATTCTGCTCGAAAAAGACCTGATGGTGCTGGAGCAGGGCGTTCTGGAAGGACGCCGCACCTTCGGGAACATTATTAAATACATCAAGATGACCGCGAGCTCCAATTTCGGCAATATGTTCTCCGTGGTCACCGCAAGCGCGTTTCTGCCGTTCCTTCCGATGCAGCCGATTCAGATTCTGTTCCTCAACCTGGTTTACAACATCTCCTGCCTGGCGATTCCGTGGGACAACATGGACGAGGAGTATATGCGGAAGCCCCGCAAGTGGGACGCCTCCTCCATCGGAAAATTCATGATCTGGCTCGGGCCGACCAGCTCGATTTTCGACATCGCCACGTACCTTATCATGTATTTCGTGATCTGTCCCATGGTTGCGGGAGGGGCCTTCGGCACCGCCGGAGTGAACAGCGCCCTGTTTATTGCTCTGTTCAACGCCGGTTGGTTTGTGGAAAGCCTGTGGTCCCAGACTCTCGTGATCCACATGATCCGCACGCCGAAGATTCCGTTTATCCAGAGCCGCGCGTCCCTGCCGGTGCTTGTTTTTACCTCGGCGGCCGTTCTGTTCGGAACCGTCGTCCCCTACACCCCGTTCGGGAACATCATGAAAATGGCCGCAATGCCCGCCGCTTATTTTCCCTGGCTGTTCGGCATGATTCTTTGCTACATGGCGCTGGCCACCTTTGTGAAAACCCTGTTCCGGAAACGGTACGGCGAACTTCTTTAATACGGTGAAAAAATACAGGGCGTCCGGAAACGGACGTCCTGTATTTTTATCCCTGTTTGTCCGGCAAACGGTACTCCGGATCGAGCATGCCGCCGTTTTTCCGGAAATCCGTGGGCGAGATGCGGTAATTCCGGCGGAACAGGCGGCTGAAATAGTTCACGTCATCAAAGCCGCACCGAAGCGCGATTTCGGTCACATTCAGCTCGCTCTGCTTCAAAAGGGAAATGGATTTTTCCAGCCGGAGCCGGTTCCGGTAATCCGTCGCCGTCTGCCCGGTGATCTGCCGGAAAAGCCGGCAGAAATAGGATACCGTAACGTTGGCCTGTCTTGCGAGCTCGTCCAACGGGACTGCTTCGTCGGAATGCTCCTCAAGGTATTTCAGGACGGAGTCGAAGCGCCTGAGGCTGCTCTGCTTCGAGGCAAACTCCTCATTTGTCATGATCCTGCCGACATGGCCGCGGAGCAAAAGCACAATCAGGCGGTAAACCGAGGACTTCACCGCCAGCTCAAAGCCCAGTTCTTTCGAACCGTACTCCCGGATCAGTTCGGAAACGCAGTCGGAGATGCGCCTGTCATCCTGAATCAGGTTTTGGAACGTCAGCAGATTCTGCGAAAGCGGAACGAGATATTTGGTCTGGCACAAATCCGTCTGGTTGCTGAACAGAAACGGCAGGTCGATGCGGATCACATAAAACCGCAGGTCATCCGAAAGGCTTTCCAGATAATGCATCTCGTTGCTGTTGATGACGGCGACATGGCCGGGGCCGACCTGAAACTGTTTGCTGCCGCACCGCAGAAACGCCCGCCCGTCAATAAAGCAGAACAGCTGAAAATGCTCGTGCCAGTGAGCTTTCAGCTTTTCTCCCCTTCTCAGGTTTGATTTCAAAAAAATATCCACGCCGAAATGCTCGTCGGGCATCTGCTTGCAATAGTATGCCGAATTTCTTTTCATAACAGCCTTTCTGTTCAAAATCGTGCTAATACTCGGCAACACAGTCATAGCGCCGCCGGGCCTTTTTCTTTTATTATAAGGAAAGCGCGCGGTCCTGTAAATGCAAAATCGCACGATATTTTCAGAAAGAAGCTGAACCGGAAATGCTCAAAAATTCCGAAAACAAAGGTATTACGCTTCTGGTTGTCGTCGCCATGTCCTTTATGGCAACGCTGGATTCCAGCATCGTAAACGTCGCGCTGCCCGTAATGTCGAAGGAACTGGCCGTACCTCTTTCCTCCATCGAATGGGTCATCGCAAGCTATTCCATTATTATCTGCTCCACCCTGCTCTTTTTTGGCCGCCTGGGCGACCTCGTCGGCAAGGAAAAAGTATTTCAGTCCGGAACGGTCCTGTTCACGCTCGGCTCACTTGCCTGCGGAGTATGCGGTTCTTTCCTCCCGCTGATCGTCTGCCGCTTCGTTCAGGGAGTCGGCGCTTCCGCTTACATGGCCAACAATCAGGGCATCATCACCGGGCTTTACCCGAAGGAGCAGCGGGGCCGCGCTCTCGGGATACTCGCCGCCGCGGTCGCGCTCGGCACAATGATCGGCCCAAGCGCGGGCGGGCTGATCGTCTCCTTTCTGCCGTGGAACATCATTTTTCTGGTCAATGTACCCATCGGGATTGCCGTGTTCCTCATGGGGCGGAAATATCTGCCCGCCGGAGCCGGAAGCAAGGAGAAAATGGATTACCGCGGGGCCGTGCTTCAATTTGCCGGAACCCTGCTGTTCTTCGGCGCCTTTATCGAAGCGCAGAAAATCGGTCTGGAAAACCCGTATATTCTCGCCGTGATTCTTGCCGCAGTGCTTCTGATCGGGCTTTTTCTCCACTCGGAATCCAGGCAGGAGCAGCCCCTGCTGCAGCTTGGCATCTTTCACAGCCGGCTGTTCTCGCTGGGGCTGATCTGCGCGTTCATTTCGTACATCTGCATTGCCGCCTCCACGATCCTGCTGCCGTTTTATTTTCAGGATACGATGAAGATGTCCCCTTCCTCCACCGGGTTTTTTCTGATGCTTTCGCCTCTGATCATTGCGGTGCTGTCCCCGTTCTGCGGCGTAATCTGCGACCGGATCGGCTCGGAGCTGCTCGCGCTCTTCGGCCTGCTGATGATGAGCGCCGGATTCTTCCTCATGTCATTTCTGCGCGAGAATTCCCCGCTGATCTGCGCCGCGATGTTCGTGGCGGTGATGGCGGTCGGACAGTCGTTTTTCCAGCCTGCGAACAATTCGCTGATTATGTCATCCTGCCCGAAGGAACGGCTGGGCATCGCGGGAAGTGTCAATTCCCTGATGCGGAACCTCGGCCAGATCGTCGGGATCACGCTGTCGACGACCTTTCTGTACAGCTTCATGAGCCAGAAGCTTCATTACCGTGTCGCAGACTATGTGCCCGGCCGGGACGACGTGTTCATCTACGGCATGAAAAACGACTATTTCATTCTTACGGCACTCTGTCTTGTCGGCGCCTGTGTCACCGCAGCGCGGCTGTTCTCGGCCGGGAAAAGCCGAAAAGAACAAAAGGCCGCCGCGGACTGATTTCGCGTTCCAACTTGTAGAAAACATGCGGGCCGTCGATAAAGTCGCGGACTGATTCCGGGAGCGGAAATTCCGGCCCCGCATTGAAAAAGCTCTCCGTTTCGGCTATAATCGGAACCGGACCCAAAATACGATCAAAAATGCCATAAAATACGGAGACGAAACATACGAATGAAAATTTATTTTATAAGGCACGGCGACCCCGATTATGAACACGATTCCCTCACCCCAAAAGGCTGGAAGGAGGCCGGGCTTCTCGCAGACCGGCTGGCAAAGCTGAAGATACGCGATTTTTACTGTTCCCCGCTGGGACGTGCGAAGGATACGGCCGGCGTAACGCTGCGGCGGCTTCACCGGGAAGCGGTGGTTTTTGACTGGCTGCAGGAATTCCCCGCGCGCATTTCGGACCCTGAGACCGGGGAAAAGCGGATTGCCTGGGACTTTCTTCCCGCTTACTGGACCATCCGGCCCGATCTGTACGACAAGGACGCATGGTTCCGCGATCCGGTGATGCAAAGCGACAAAGTAGAGGAGCTCTACAAAAACGTTGCGGACGGAATCGACGGCATCCTCGCGGGATACGGCTACCGGCGCAGCGGAAGGTTCTACCGGACCGACGGCGGAAACCGGGATTCCATCGTTATTTTCTGCCATCTCGGCGTGGAACTCGCGATGCTTTCCCATCTTCTCGGC
>JAEWRF010000248.1 GCA_023460155.1 Bacillota bacterium
TAATTTTCTCCAGATTCCTGTATCCGCATCGAATCCCTCCCATTCGGCGAAATGATCCAACAAGTTTTATTATTATATCATTTACCGGTCAAAATAACAAGTTTTCCACAATGGCATTTCCAAATTCCCTGCCCCGGCGGTGTTGACAGAGCCCTTCACTTCCTGTAAAATGGAATCAAATGATGACAATCATTGATTCTTGCCAAATGAGGGATTCGGATTTGAACGGCGACAACAATAATCTTTTCGCTTTTATGCTGTATGTAAACGAAACTTTGGAAAAGCCCTTCGCCGACTGCTTCCGCGGGGAACTCACCGTTTTGCAGCTGAACGTGCTTTGTATGCTCTGTACACAGGGACCCATGACGGTTACGGAGCTGGCAACACTGCTTCACGCACCCCGGCAGCAGATCAGCAAGCTTGTTGAAAAGCTGGACGAGGAAGGGCGCATCGTCCGAAGCCCCGACCGCAGTGACCGGCGCAGGGTCCTGATTTCCGTAGAGGAAAACACCTTCCGTTATATTCACGCAAAGAGGGAGGTATTTCTGAAGCTGTTCCACCGCTCCATGGAGCGGATGGACACAAAGGAATTCAGCGACTTTCTCGCCGCAGTCGAAACCATCAACCGCGTTCTGACGAAAGTCTCGCAGAACGCTGTTTCAAGAGAGAGGTGACTGAAATGACGAAAAATGCAGTTGGGGATTTCTTTGACATTTCCCCCCGTATTCTCAGCCTGACCGAGGAATGCCGCCGACACAGCACCATCGACCCGGAGCTGTTCACCCGCTACGATGTGAAGCGGGGACTTCGCGACATCAACGGAAAAGGCGTCCTGACCGGGCTAACGGAAATTTCGGAGATCGTGTCTTCCCAGACCGTAGACGGAAAAAGTGTTCCCTGCGAAGGGAAGCTCTATTACCGAGGAATCGACGTGGAAGACATCGTCCGGGGCTTCATTTCCGAAAACCGTTTTGGTTTTGAAGAAACGGTATATCTTCTTTTGTTCGGAGAGCTGCCTTCCCCGCAGGCTCTTTCCGACTTTACCGAACTGCTGGTAAAATACCGGTCCCTCCCCACCAATTTCGTGCGCGACATCATTATGAAAGCCCCGAGCTTCGACATGATGAACACGCTCGCCCGGAGCGTTCTCACCCTTTACGCCTACGATGAAAAGGCGAACGACCCCTCCCTGCCGAACGTGCTCCGCCAGTGCCTTGAAATGATCGCGCTGTTCCCGCAGCTCGCGGTGTACGGCTATCAGGCTTATATGCACGACAGCAACAACTCTTACAGCTTCTTCATCCATGCGCCGAAGCCGGAACTTTCCACGGCGGAAAACATTCTTTATATGCTGCGCATCAACAATCAGTACACCCCTCTGGAAGCACGGATTCTGGACCTTGCACTGGTTCTTCACGCGGAGCACGGCGGCGGCAATAATTCCAGCTTCACGACGCATGTGGTCGCCTCCTCCGGAACGGACGCCTATTCGGTGATCGCGGCGGCACTCGGTTCCCTGAAGGGCCCGAAGCACGGCGGAGCGAACATCAAGGTGATGCAGATGTTCGATACCATGAAAAAAGAGCTCAAAGACTGGGAAGACGAGGAAGAAGTTGCAGGGTACCTCCGCCGTCTGCTGAACAAAGAGGCGTTCGACCGCTCCGGCCTGATCTACGGAATGGGTCATGCGGTCTACTCCCTCTCCGACCCGCGCGCCGAGGTCTTTAAGCGGTTCGTAAAGCGTCTTTCGGAAGAAAAGGGTCTTGGGAAGGAATACGCCCTCTATGCTCTGGTAGAGCGCCTCGCTCCGGAGGTAATCGGGCAGGAACGCAAAACATATAAAGGCGTCAGCGCCAACATCGATTTTTACAGCGGCTTTGTCTACCATATGCTCGGCCTGCCGCTCGAGCTGTTCACGCCGGTGTTCGCCATGGCCCGTATCGCGGGATGGAGCGCCCACCTGCTGGAAGAAAAAATCAACGTCGGCAAAATCATCCGCCCGGCCTACCGGAGCATCTCCGCCCGCCGCGGCTATGTTCGGTTGGAAGACCGGTAACCAACTGTAAGCGTACCCGATGCGAGGAATTGCCCTTTTGAGTCACGAGTTGAAGTCGTGGTTGCCGTAGGCATGTAAGGCGCTTTGCGCCCGCGATTTCTCGACGGTCTGAAAGCCTCTCTGCGTTCCCGACAGGGAATACAGAGAGGCTTCGTATTTCGGCAACATTCCGCTTTCCTTGACAGGGCGCCCGGCAGCGCCTATACTGAAAATAAAGTTTTCCGCCGTCGGGCCGGCTTCCGGTATGCCGCGGCGGATGGGAGGGATTTGAATTGCAGAATACCAAAGAAACGCTCCGCGCCCTGCTGCCGGAAATGAACCGGGCGGGCGTGCAGGCATACATAATTCCGTCCTCCGACCCTCACATGGGGGAATACACACCCGAGCACTGGAAAGCCCGGCAGTATTTTTCCGGGTTCACCGGCTCGGCCGGGACCCTCGTCGTCACCTCAGCACGGAGCGGTCTGTGGACGGACGGGCGCTACTTTATTCAGGCCGCCCGGGAACTTGCGAACAGCGGCATCGAATTGTTCCGGATGGGAGTGGAAGGAGTCCCGACCGTGGAGGAGTTTCTCCTGAAGACTCTCGCTCCCGGCGACTGTGTCGGCTTCGACGGGCAGATGGTTTCCGCCGCAAAAGTGAGATCCATGCAGGACAAGTTTTCCGATAAAAAACTGTCCGTAAAATCCGTTGATCTGATTTCCGGGCTGTGGCAGGACCGGCCGCCCATGCCGAACACGGAAGTGTTCCTGCACGAACGGAAATTCGCGGGTTACTCCTGTCAGGAAAAGCTTGCCCTTCTGCGGGAAAAACTCCGCGAGCGCCGCGCGGACGGACAGATTATCAGCCGGCTGGACTGCGTCGCCTGGCTGATGAACCTACGCGCTTCCGACATCGAGTACAACCCTCTCGCCGTCGCTTACGCCGCCGTGTTTTCGGACGAGGCCTTTTTGTTCACCGAGCTCTCCAGGGTACCGGAAGCCGTGCGGCACAGCCTTTCCGAGAACGGTGTGACACTG
>JAEWRF010000249.1 GCA_023460155.1 Bacillota bacterium
AGGTGAGAGTGGGGTAAATGCAATGGATGTTTTTAATAATCCGGCTGTCCTTCAAGATCTCGCGGAAACCGGGCAGATCGGAAACCTGTTCCAGATTATCGGTGAACAGGGAATCGACGGATACTACAATCAGCTTAGGCAAAACAGGACTTCCCTTTCCTTCGAAATTGGCCGTACAGCGGCTTGTTATGACTGTTTGTCGGCAACCTCTTTCACTTTCTGTGCGGCGTTATGGACGGCCGCGGCGGGAGAAATAGAGGGATCGAGCATGGCCTGAAGCAGAGTGTCCTGAATCGCGTCGCTCATCTGGGTCCAGCCTTTGGTGATCGGAGTGGCGACGGCATACTGAAGCTGATCGAGCGCGGTTTTATACTGCGGATGCTCCTGATAAAGCTTCTGCATGATGTCGGACTGAACGGCCTCGGTGGTGGCGGGCATGTAGCCGGTATCCTTACTGAAATTCGCGGCGTTTTCTTTTTGAGCGAGGAATTTAATGAATTCGGCGCAGGCTTTCTGCTTTTCCGGAGAAGAGGCCTTCATTATAGCGATGTTCGCGCCGCCGGTCGGTACTCCGTAGTTTTTATCGGCGGGGATAAAGGCGGTGCCGACATTAAATTTGCAGCTCTTCAGGAACCCGGAAAGTCCGCCGGTGGATTCGAGAATCATAGCGGCCTTCTGATTGATATAATCCTGATCCGCCTTGTCCCACGCGTCGTAGTTCTTGCCGGTCGGCACTTTCATCGTTCCGGCTTTGGCCATATCCTGCCAGAGCTGAACCACAGCGGTTCCGCCTTCGTTGTCAAAGGATACCTGATTCTTGTCATCCAGAATCTGCCCGCCTGCTTCGGCGACCCCCGCCTGATAGAACCAGATATCGATCGGGGTTTCATAGCCGTAAACTCCGGCGGATTTGTTGGTGAGCTTGGTGGCGAAGGTTTTCAGTTCGTCCCAGTTCTTCGGGCCGGACTCATTCAGGCCGGCTGCTTTGAGCAGATCCTTGTTGACGTACAGAACCGGCGTACTGCGGTTGAACGGCACCGCGACAACCTGCCCGTTAATCGTGGAGTTCTTCATCAGGCCCGGCTGATATTTTGAAATGTCGCTGTCGGAAAGGAGGGTTTTTAGGTCGGCAAGCTGGCCGGATTTTCCGAACTGGCCACAGGACGAAATTTCCAGCTGCGCCATATCGGGCTGATTTTTAGCGACGATGGCGGCCTGCAGCTTGGTTGCTTCCGCGTAATAGTCCCCTTGACTGGTGGCTTTGACGACGATCTTGTTCTGGGATTCGTTGAATTTCTTGACGTAACTCTGGACGGTATCGCTTAAAGCGCCTGTCAGTCCATACCAGAACTGAACGGTGACGGGTCCGGAACCGGAAGCGTCGGAAGCAGTGGCGGCAGCGGCAGAGCTGGCCGCGGGGGCTGAACCGGCGGCGCTGGCGGTGGTCTGGCTGGAAGCGGAACTGCAGCCGGAGAGCAGGACGGAACCCACAATGGCCATGCTTGTTACGGCGCTGAGGCATTTTTTGGCTAAGTACATGAATGACACTCCTTTAAATATATACTAAAATAAGAGCGGACAACTTATTTGATCCCGCTGTAGGAAAAAGCGCTTTTGATTTTTGAGCTGGCGAAAAGGTACAGCACCAGAATCGGCAGCACCTGAAGCACGGCTCCGGCCATCAGAACATTCCAGTTTTTCAGTCCTTCGTTATTGAGCAGAAAGGCCACGCCGAGAGACAGCGTGCGGATCCTGTCCGAGGTCGTCATCGACAGGACCCAGAAATATTCGT
The DNA here is from genome assembly GCA_023460155.1 of Bacillota bacterium. Taxonomy (GTDB): domain Bacteria; phylum Bacillota; class Clostridia; order Oscillospirales; family Acutalibacteraceae; genus Caproicibacter. Next base: position 1,793 of record JAEWRF010000249.1, read on the forward strand.
TCCAGTGGGTGATAAAGGAAAACAGCGCGAAAGTGATGGCGGTAGGCCGTACCATCGGGAAAACAATTTTGCGCAGAATCCTGCGCTCACTGGCCTTATCAAGGCAGGCGGACTCAAAAATTTCATCCGGAATCTGCCGGATGCTCTGCGTCAGAAAGAAAATGCCGAACGGCGAAAAAACGAACGGAACAATCAGCGCGGCGTAGGTGTCGATCAGGCCGAATTTGCTGAACATCAGGTATACAGGCAGGAACGTCACCTGCTCCGGGATCATCAGCCCCAGCAGAACAAGCTGGAACAGAACCCCCGAACCAAAGAACTTCTTGCGCGCGAACGTATACGCCGCCGGGAAAATGACGGCAAACTGGAGAACCAGAATGCTGACGGAAATTACGAAGCTGTTGAAGATATACTGCGGGAAATTTGCGGAGCTCCAGGCCTGACGGAAATTGTCCAGCGTAAAGTGCTGCGGAAGCAGCGTCGGCGGAAGCTGCATCAGTTCGGGCAGGGTCTTAAAGGCAGTTGTCAGCATCCAGAAAAACGGGAAGACAAACACCAGCGCCAGTAAGATCAGAAAGACGCTTCCCATGATTCTGCCGGTCAGCTTCCAAAAATTGATTCGGCGGATGGCATTCCCGCCGAGTGTTTGAACTCGGGCAGTTGCATCTTGTGTCAAAAATATAACCTTCCTTTCGGGCCGGAAAACAGCATGCCGGCACATTTTTATTGGTAATGCACCCGATGGGACAGCGTGCGGAAATACAGGAGCGTGATAATCGCGATAATCACGGTCAAAAAGACGGAACCCGTGGCCGCGCTGCCGATGTTGTAATATCCGAAGCCGGTCTGATAAATCCAGAAAACAAGCAGATTGGTCGCGTTGACCGGTCCGCCCTTCGTAATGACGCTGATCAGGGTGAAAACCTGAAAGGAATTGATAATGTTGATGATAATCAGGAAAAACAGGGACGGGGAAACCATAGGAACCGTAATTTTCCAAAAGGTCGTAATATTCTTGGATTTGTCAAGCCGTGCGCTTTCGTAAATGTTGCCCGGGATGCTCTGAAGCCCTGCGATCAGAATCAGCGTATTATAGCCGAGCGTCTGCCAGATTTGAATAATCACCAGAGAAGCGAGCGCACAGGAAGGGCTGTCAAGCCAGTGAACTCCGGCAATGTGAAACATGCTCAGGAAAAAGTTGAGGCATCCGTTGTCATAATCCATGATCCACATCCAAAGCATGGAGATGGAAACCAGCGAGACAATGTAGGGGGTGAAAATGCAGGACTGGATAAAATAGTGAAGCTTTGTGTTTTTATTCAGCCAAACCGCCAGCAGAAGCGCAAGAAAGATGGAAATGCAAATTACGCCCGCGCTGAAAACAACGGTTTCCCCCAACGACTGCAGGAATTCGGTGTCGTGCAGAAGGCGAATATAATTTTGAATTCCAACGAAATACCGATCGTTGCTGGTCAGATCCCACGAAAGGGTGCTCAGGTAAATATTGTAGAGAATGGGGA
>JAEWRF010000250.1 GCA_023460155.1 Bacillota bacterium
GTTCCGCACCTTCGATTTCGTTCAGCAGAAACCACCGGACGTTCCGCAGATCCATTTTTGTTAGCTGCGGGTCAATTGGGGAGGGATTCAGGGCGATCTGAATCCCGCGCGCGTGAGCGGCGGAAAGAATGTAGTCGAGCGAACTGATTTCGTTTTGGAGTACGATGATGTCTCCGGCACCGAAATGAGAAAGGACCCGGTCGGCAAAATCCGTCGTAATCATCTGGTTGGATCCGCCGTAAAGCATGATGCAGTTTTGTCCGTTTTGATCAACCTGGATCACGGCGTGACCGTTCATGCAGTCCTTCATTTCGACCAGATCGGTGTTCACGCCGTAGCGGTCGAGGGTTTCCTTCAGAATTTCACCGCCCCTGCCGATACAGCCGGCATGGTAAACTTCCGCCCCGGCCATGGAAAGCGCGATCGATTGGTTCAGTCCCTTTCCTCCGCAATGCTGCTGGAAATCCAGAGAGGAAAGAGTCTCTCCTGCTCGGACAAAATGAGGGACCTGATAGACAAGATCAAGATTCAGGGACCCAAAGCACAAAATTTTCAAAAAAGATCATCTCCGGCTTCCAATTTTTGTTCAAGTTCATTGTACAATCTCTGAGCTCCTTTTTCAACAGTCCATTTTCGATTCTTTCCTGGGACCCTCGATTTGCAGGAACTGTGCTATAATAAATTCAAAAGACTTGACCAGCGATGCAGGGAACCTGAACCTTTTAAGGTTCAAAAAACTGGAGGCGATATGCTTTGCGGCTTACTTTGAGAAATATTCTCAAAACAGAGACGTTCCGCGACTTTAAGGTTCTGGCAGGGGAAGGCGGTCTGGACAGGATCGTGACCTCGGTTTCCGTCATGGACGCTCCGGATATCAGCAACTGGCTGAAGGGCGGAGAAATCCTGATGACCACCGGCTATGTCCTGAAAGACGACACCATGCAGTTTATCAATCTGATCAAGAGTATCGAAAAAGCAAATGCGGCCGCGCTTTTTATCAAGATCAACCGGTTTATCAACGCACTGCCCAGAGAAGTTTATGAAACGGCGGAAAGCATCAATTTCCCGCTCGTATTTATGCCCATTCAGCTTGCCTTTACGGACGTGATCAATCCCGTTCTGGCGCTTCTGGTCAACGAGCAGGCGAAAAAGCTGGAGATATCCGACCGAATCCACCGTTCCTTCACAAAGCTGGTGCTCAACGGCGGAAACGAGATGCAGATCATCTCCACGCTGAGCAAGATCGTGGGCGGAGATGTGGCGTATCTGGAGGCGGGGGGCGGAAAAAAATACGTCGCGGCCGTTTCGGAGGACTTCAAAAAGGAAATGGAGGAAGCCGGCCCGGAAACGGAATTTCCAAAATATAAAAAATATCCCGTCCGGATTGAGAAAAAGAATTACGGTTATGTGATCTTTGCAAGACGGGGATCCGACGAAGAAATCGATGAATACAGCGACGTCGCTTTTGAGCATGCAATCACGGTGCTGGAACTGGAAATCCAGAAAAAGATTTCAAATCTCGAGATTGAGAACAGGCACAAGAACGAATTTGTTCAGGATATTATTCTGAACAACATCAAGTATCCCGATGAAATCAAAGTGAAAGCCGATTTGTACAATTGGAGTTATCAGCGCGGACTGACCGCTGTGATCGTTGCAATCGACGGCTATAAGGAAAAAAGCCGCCAGTCTGTTGAAAGCGCAGAAATCCAGGCGCTTGAAAATATCCGGCAGGAGATATTCACCATTTCGCAGAGGGTCATCCAGAAAGACTTTAAGAGCGCGATTTTTACCAGCCTGAGCGACCGGATGATCTATTTGATTGAACTGCCGGAAAGCAAAAGCGTAAATCAATTCTACGGTCGGATTTCGGAGACGGCGGAGCTGATCCAGAATCTCATTTCCGGGGGAAACACGGGTTTTACCGTTACGATCGGCGTGGGGGACTATGTTGAGAAGATCATGGACGCTCACATCAGCTACAAAAACGCGCAGAACGCCGTCAAGCTGAGCAGGCAGCTTTATAAAAGCAACCGGACGGGCTTCTATAAGGATCTGGGCATCTACCGTTTGCTGGACGTTGTTTGCAAAACCGGTGAGGCGAAAAAATTTTGCGAGAGCTCCATCGGGCTTCTGACGGAATACGACCGGAAATACGGCTCGGAGCTTTTGAAAACGCTCGTCTGCATTAAGGAATGCAACTGGAATCTGAAATGCGCGGCCGAAAAAATGTATGTTCATTATAACACCGTGAAATACCGGTACAAAAAAATAGAGGAAATTGTCGGGCTCAATCTGGAAGACAGCGAGGCACGGTTCATCATCTCAATGTCCATTAAGATCATTCGGATGGCCAGCGAAGACGCTTGTACCTGAAAGACATACAAAAAGAGGATTCTTTGTCCCTTCAGAATAATGCAATTTGCCGATCGTTGCGGTAACATTAATATTAGGTTCAAGATACCCCAGCGACCGGCAGGCATTGATTCTACATACAGCACAAACGAATTTCGCACTCCATTCTGGCAGCAAACCCAATTGTATGTAAGGAAAGGAAGAAAGTTATGAAAAAGATTTTGGCATCGGTCCTTGCGGCAAGCGTTCTGGCACTGTCCATGGCGGGATGCGGTTCCCCAGCGTCTTCATCCGCTTCGTCGGGGGCGGCAGTACCGGCGGCAGGTACGGCTTCGGCCGGCACAGCCTCTGCGGCGTCCAACTCAGCCAAGAAGCTCAGGGTCGCGCTGGTTTACTCCGGCAACCTCGGCGACAAGTCCTTCAACGATTCCGCTCACGCGGGCGCACTGAAGGCGGAGAAGGATTTCGGAGTGGAGGTTAAGGAACTCGAGTCCACACAGTCCTCCGAATGGGAATCCAATTTCGTGGCATGCGCTTCCGACGGGTATGATCTGGTGATCGGTGTTTCCTCTCAGTTTGAGGACATCATGAAAAAGCACTGCCCGCAGTATCCGAACGTCAAATTTGCCATCCTGGATGACAGCATTCCCGGTGACAACGTAATTTCCTATAAGTTTGCACAGAATGAAGGCTCTTTCCTTGCAGGCGCGGCTGCAGCCATGTTCACCACCAAAACCGATGTTCCCGGTATCAACTCCCAGAAAGTGATCGGCTGGGTCGGCGGCATGGACATCCCGGTTCTCCACGACTTCTTCGTCGGGTATGAGCAGGGCGCAAAATACATTGACCCGGACGTCAAGGTTCTGCAGTCTTTCGCGGGAAGCTTCAGCGATCCTGTTAAGGGCAAGGAACTGACAATCGCTCAGTACAGCCAGGGCGCGGACATTGTTATGAACGTCGCCTCCGGTACCGGCAACGGCATCCTCGAAGCCGCCAAGGATAAGGGCGAGTTCGCGGTCGGCGTCGATTCCGATCAGGACAGCCTGTATCCGGGATCCATCCTGACCTCCATGGTCAAGCACGTTGACGTCGGTACATACAGCGCGATTGAAGCTGTTGTCAAAGGCACCTTCAAGGGCAACACCACCACGATGCTGAACGTCGCAAACGGCGGCATCCAGCTTACCGATATGTCGGTTATGAAAAAGGCGCTCGGTGACAAGTTCCCGCCTGACATTCTGACCAAGATTCAGGACATCACCGGCAAGATCAAGTCCGGCGAGATTAAAGTCAACCATTATCAGGGCTTTACGGGCTGATAGATCCGGAAAATGAGCTGAGAGCGGTCTGTTTCTAAACGGACCGCTTTTCTGCTCTAAATGGTTGCCAGTTTATCGAATATCGGAGCGTGGGGAGCGCTTCAGCAACCGGAAAGGGTGACGAAGTTGAGCGATTACATAATTGAAATGAAGGACATCGTCAAAGATTTCGGCACGGTGCACGCGATCAGGAACGGTCAGTTCAACCTGAAAAAGGGTGAGATCCATTCCCTGGTGGGCGAAAACGGCGCCGGCAAATCCACGATGATGAATCTCCTTTACGGGATTTATCCGCGGACCAGCGGAACGATCTCAATCAAGGGGCAGGAAATGGAGTCCATCGTCCCGAAAGTTGCGATTGAAAACGGTATCGGCATGGTTCATCAGGAGTTTATGCTGGTGAACGATCTGACGGTTCTGGAAAACATTATCCTCGGTTTTGAACCGAAGAAGAACTTGTCAATTGACCTTGCAAAAGCGCGTAAGGACATTCAGGTCTATATTGACAATTATAAAATGGAAATCCAGCCGGGGAAAAAGATCAACCAGATATCCGTCGGGGAAGCGCAGCGCGTTGAAATCATCAAAACGCTGTACCGGGGAGCGAATATCCTGATCCTCGACGAACCGACAGCCATTCTGACCCCGCAGGAATGCGAGAAATTCTTTGAAATTCTGAAAAACATCCGAGCGGACGGAAAGTCCATCATATTCATCTCTCATAAGCTGAACGAGGTTATGGAAATTTCCGACCGGATCACCGTAATGCGCCAGGGACAGTACGTAAGCACGGTGAATAAGAGTGAAACCAACACCCGGGAGCTTGCCAAAATGATGGTTGGCCGCGAGGTGTTCCTCAATATTGAAAAGAAACAGGCAAAGGTCGGCAATGTGGTTCTGAAAGTGGATAATCTCTGGACGTCGGGCGAAAAGGAGCTTTCCAAAATCAGAGGCATTTCCCTGGATGTCAGGGAAGGTGAGATCGTGGGGATCGCCGGAGTCGACGGAAACGGCCAGAGCGAATTTATCGAGGCGGTTACCGGTCTGCGCAAGGTCGAACGCGGGAGCGTATCGCTGGAAGGCCGGGATATTACCAATTTGTCCCCTAAAAAGATCCGGGACGCGGGCCTGACGCACATCCCTGAAGACCGGAACCAGCGCGGACTCAACCGCAAGATGGATATTTTGCATAACCTGATCGCCGTCAAGCTTCGCCAAAAGCCTTATGCCAACGGCATCCGGATGAACCGGAAGGAAATTCTCCGCTACTCAGAGGAACTGATCCACAAATACGACATCCGGCCGGATAAGCCGGATATGATTACACAGACGCTTTCCGGCGGCAACGCACAGAAAATCGTCGTGGCAAGAGAAGTGGACGCCGATGGCAAACTGTTGATTGCTTCCCAGCCCTCCCGGGGTGTCGACGTGGGTGCCATTGAGTCGATTCGCAAAATTCTCAACTCCGTCAAGCAGCAGGGGAAAGCCATTTTGCTGGTTTCCGCAGACCTTGAGGAGATTCTTTCCCTCTCCGACCGCATCGCGGTAATGTACGAAGGAAAGATTGTGGGAATCATCAACGCCGAAGATGCCAATGAAGACAACGTCGGCATCCTGATGATGGGCGGAACCCTGGAAGAGGAGAATAAAGAGTCGGGAGGTGCGCTGACATGAGTTCAAGCGCGAATTACAAACAAAGGGTCCTGAATCTGCTGGTTACCATCGTGATCTCCATGGCGATCGGGGCTATCCTGATGGCGGCGCTGGGTTATAATCCGCTGCAGGCTTATTCGGAACTGTTTAAAGGCGCGTTTGTCGGCAGACTGAATTTCGGAACAACGCTGACCAACTTTGTGCCTCTTCTTCTTACAGCTTTTGCGTTTATCATTTCCTCGGACGCAGGTGTGTTCAACTGCGGAGTCGAGGGCGAAATGTACCTCGGCGCAATCACAGCTGCCTATGTCGGCTACACGCTGCCGGGAATTCCCGGCCCGCTGCACATTCTGCTGTGCTTTGTCTGCGCAATGATTGTCGGCTCGCTATGGGCAATCATTCCGGCCGTTTTGAAGATTCACTGGGGCGTAAACGAAGTCTGCGTGACAATTCTGATGAACTACGTCGCCCAGTATATTACGTCTTATCTGGTAAACGGACCGCTCAGCGCGAAAAGCGGAACGGCTCAGACCCCCCAGGTGCCCAATGACACGCTTTTGCCGCAGATTTTGCTGCCGAGCCAGGCGAATGTCGGGCTTTTCCTCGCAATCGGCATGGTGATTTTCCTTTATTGGCTGATGAATCACTCCACCGTGGGCTACCAGATCAAAAGCGTCGGCATGAACCCTGCTTTTACCGAGTATGTCGGCATCGACCCCAAGAAAGCCATCATCGGTGCCATGATTCTGAGCGGAGCGATCGGTGCGTTTTCCGGCTGCATTTCCGTGCTGGGCGTTTACGGCTACTTCCTGGATAACTTCTCAAACGGCCTTGCTTTCAACGGGATGCTCGCCGCGCTGATCATCAAGAACGATTATAAGCTGGCGCCGGTCATGGCATTCTTTATCGCCATGCTGCAGTCGGGCGCGCAGGGCATGGAACGCAACACCGGCGTTCCGAAATCCATCGTGGATACCATCATCTGCATCTTCATTGTTTTTGCAACCATGGAGGCGCTGTTCGCACTGGATAAATTCAAGCGGAAAAAGAAAGAATCCACACCTGCTTCCGCGTCGCAGGGTTAGGGGGCGGAATAAATGGATTTCAGTAAAATTTTCGATTATACGCTCATCTACTCTACCATCCGATATTCCACGCCGATCCTTTACGCGGCTCTCGCGGCCGTTATTACACAGCAGGCCGATATTCTGAACATCGGCACCGAAGGCATCATGCTCATGGGCGCTTTTCTGGCGGTCTGTGTGAGCTATGCAACGGGAAGCTGGGTGCTGGGGATGCTGGCCGCCATGGCGGCCGGGGTCTTTATGGCCATGATCATGGCGGTTGCGCACATCAAGTATAAGGCTGATATCTGCGCGATCGGCATGGCGATCAATATGCTGGCACTGGCGGTTACGAAATTCGGAATCAAACGGTTCCTCGGTACGACCGGTACTTTCTCCGACCCCAAAATTGCCGCGATTCCTCAAATTAAAATCCCGGCGTTCCAGAAGATTCCCATTCTGAACAATCTTCTCAACAACTGGTCGATCATGGAGGTCCTCGGGATCATCGCGGTGTTCCTGATGTACTTCCTGCTGTACCGCACGGTGTGGGGCCTGCGTCTGCGTTCCGTCGGGCGTTTCCCGATGGCCGCCGAAACGGCAGGCATCAATGTAACGAAAATGAAATATGAGGTTATGGTGATCTCCGGAATCATCGGCGGGCTTGCGGGCGCACATCTTTCCACAGGCTACACCCAGATGTTCACTGAGAACATGACCAACGGCAGAGGATTCATGGGCGTTGCAGCTATGTTCTTCGGCGGGGCGAATCCGCTTCTTGCCTGGGTCGGCTGCCTCCTATTCGGGTTTACCGATTCCGTCGGCAGCAGGCTTCAGTCTTACGGCTGGCCGTCGCAGTTCGTGCTGATGCTGCCGTATATTATCACGGTTCTGGTTGTATCCATTTCTCTGTGGCGCCGCACGGTTGCCAAAGCAAAGCTTAAGAGCGCCGTCGCTTCCGTCAAAACGAAAACGAAAGAGGTAGCATAATATGGAAAAAAGTAAAATTATACTGGACTGCGACCCGGGTCATGACGACGCCGTTGCCATTATGCTGGCTGGCAGGCACCCCGCTCTCGATCTGCTGGGCATCACGGTGGTAGCCGGAAACCAGACGCTGGAAAAAACCACAAGGAACGCTCTGAACGTATGTCAGTACCTGGGCATCGACGTTCCGGTTTGCGCCGGCTACGGCCGCCCGATGGTCCGCGAACAGATCATCGCGGCGAACATTCACGGGGAAAGCGGGCTGGACGGCCCGGTATTCGACCCGCTGACCAAAAAACTGGATGAGCGCCATGCCGTGGATTTTCTGATTGAAACACTGCTTGCATCCGACGGCGACATCACGCTGGTTCCGACCGGACCGCTGACCAATGTTGCAATGGCGATGCGCAAAGAGCCCAAAATCATTGAGAAGATCAAGGAAATCGTCCTGATGGGCGGTTCCTATCAGCTCGGCAATGTCACTCCGGCGGCCGAATTCAACATCTATGCAGATCCGGAAGCGGCCTATGTGGTTTTCCACAGCGGCCGTCCGATCGTCATGATGGGGCTGGACCTCACCCGTCAGGCCATGTGCTATCCCTCAGTTGTGGAACGGATGAAGAAGGCAAACACCAAGGCTTCGAAGCTCTTCGGTGACCTGATGGCTTTCTTTAACAAAATGCAGCTGAAGAATTTCGGCTGGGAGGGCGGCCCGCTGCATGACCCGACCTGTATCGCCTATCTGATCGACCCGAGCTGCATTGAGACAAAACCGATGTACACCGAGATCGAGCTGCGCAGCGAGCTTTGCTACGGGCGTACGGTCTGCGATTATTTCGGCGTGCTGAACAAAGAGCCCAATACTGAGGTTGCCCTGAAACTGGACGTGGACAAATTCTGGGATATTGTTGAAGAATGCATCCGGCTGTACGACTGATACCGCCGGGATAAAAGGTGTGTATTGAAATGAATGATCTTTTAGCGAATACTCTGGAGAAACACAAGGACGAATATGTAAAGCGCCTTGCCGATCTGGTGGCCATTGATACGCACGATCTCGGCCACGGGATCGAGGGAGGACTCGAGAAAAAAGGTCAGGAATATCTGGCACAGATGTTTCGGGAAATGAACGCCGATTCGGTAGTCTGCGACCAGCTTCGGGAAGATGTGATTTTAAAAAGTCTCGAACAGCATCAGGAAGGAAACCCGGGCCACAATTACGACGGGCGCTTCAATGTTTACGCTGAGTTCGGTGGCGAAGGCGGAAAGTCGATCCTTTTTAACGGCCATGTCGACACGATGCCCGCGGGTGACGAGACTCTCTGGAAAACGCCGCCGCACACACCGACCTTCCGGGATGGGAAAATGTACGGCCTTGGGGTCTGCGACATGAAAGGCGGCCTTATGGCTTCCGCCATGGCGGTGCAGCTGCTCAGGGACGCCGGCGTGAAACTGCCGGGAACCGTTAAGATCATTTCGGTTGTCGATGAGGAAGGCGGGGGAAACGGCTCGATCGCGGCCGCGATGAACGGGCAGAAAGCGGATGCGGCGGTCGTCTGCGAGCCGACCAGCTGCGAACTGATCGCGGCTCACATGGGCTTCGTATTCTTTAAGGTCGATATCGAAGGCGTTGCCATTCATTCGGGATCAAAATGGCTCGGGGTCAGTGCCATTGAAAAGGCGGTCAAGCTGATGGCCGCAATCGATGAGCTGGAACATAAATGGCTGATGACGCATAAGCACGCGCTCCTGCCCTCCCCGACGTCCAACGTCGGTGTCATCAACGGCGGGACGGCTGGTTCCACGGTTGCCGGCCACTGCTGCTTCCAGACCTGCGTCCATTATCTGCCCGGTCAGATGTCTTACGAGCAGGTTGTGCGGGAATACACAGAAGCGATTTACCGCTGCTGCAGCGGGGACGAATGGCTCAGTGCCCACAAACCGGAAATTACCATTTATCAGGCCGGCGGCGCATTTGAAATGGAGCTGGACCATCCGTTTGTCGGCTCCTGCATGCGCGCTCTGCGGGAAACCTCAGGCGGAGAACCGGTGATCAAAGGCGCTACGAGCGGATGTGATTCCCGCATCTGGAAAAACATCGCCGGCTGCCCGACGATGCAGTTCGGCCCGGGCAATATGGAGCAGTGCCATGCGGTGAACGAATATATCGAAATCAACCAGTATCTCAGGGCAATCCTATTTTACGCCAGGCTGATCCTGGAC
>JAEWRF010000251.1 GCA_023460155.1 Bacillota bacterium
GTATTGACTGTCTCTATGTGCGTTATGCCGCGAGCTTTTTGACTTTGCTATGAGCCGTTAAATCGGAATAAAGTTCGGAAGTATACGGATTCCGTTTCGTCTTCGCAACATGGATCATCATATAAACGAAAACCGCCGCATTCGCCAGCAGCGCCAGAAGACTTACGATGAAGAGCGCTGTGGTGTTCGGCGAAGCGGATGCGACCTGATAGATGCCGGGAGCGGCATTCATGGTGTAGCCGTCAGCCGCGAGAAGTCCCTGCTTGATGGCTGCCTGAGCGATCGAATGGCTCGCTGTGGACTGCACCATCCAACTGCTTGCATCCTGAAAAGAGGGGAAAGTCTGGGCAAACATGCACCATAAAGCCAGTGTCTGTGCGCGATGCTGGAGCCACGCGCCTTTGCCGACCGTAAAAGCGCAGAGTGTTGGCGCGAGAAGCAGCGCAAAACCGCAGTACCATGCGTGAGTGGGCAGACAGTTGTAAGTGTAAGCAAAATTCCAAAGATCATACGCAATAATCCAGAACCAGAGCATATCCGGCCACAGCATGTCGCGGCTCTTGTCCTTCGCGGTAACAGTGCGGATACAAATGCCGAACCAGCCGGTGATGGTGATGATATTGAGGATGCCGGCGATCCCGTTCATGTAATTCCATGCGCCGCCAATGTAGTACTGAACCTGATTGTTCGCGTACTCGACAACCGGAGTGGTGTACCGGCCAACCTCAAAATCACGCATAACGGCTTCACAGATATTAATCGCGAGAATAAGAGGCGGAAAGCACAGAGCAATTTTATTTTTCGATAGCCCTTTGATATGGCGGATACACCAGAAACCGATGCAGCCTGCCGTTGAAGAATAAACTTTTGCGAGATGGAACCAGTCCATGTAAGCACTGCTGCGGAAAACAGTCAGCCACAGAATGGTCAGCACGATGGGAAGAACCACAAAGGCAGTGAATCCCACCCACTTAAAGCGTCGTGTTACCTCGTTGAGCGCGAAAAGACTGGCAAAAACGCAGAGCCAGACAAGGAGTACCAATACAGTGGGAATGCCTTCATAAAATACAAACACAGAATATGCCTCCTCATTGAATTTAATGATACGCTGCCCTTTTACCGGCAGACGATTTCCCTGACAATCATGTCGTTGCCTTCAAGTATCTCAAGATTCTGCCCACAGCACTCCGGGCAGTGCAGATCATTTGCCACAGCGTTGAAAACCAGCCCGCAGTCACGACACTTGACGATCCCCGGAACGGTAACAAGCTCAAGCGCCGTACTTTCCATGAAGGTTTTATATACGGCAGCCGGATAGCATTGTTCGATATAGCGGGGAACAATGCCGGAAAGCTCGCCGACTTCTATGACAACCTTTTCGACTTCCGTAAGTCCCTCATCACTGACGATCCCCTCTATAGTATGAACGAGCGAGCTGAGAATGCCCAATTCGTGCATGGAATCATTCCTTCCTGATCCGCTCCCTTACCGAGGCGGCAGCAATTTTTCCGCTGCGCCGTACGGCATTGGCCGCAATCCGGACGGGAAGCTTCTCGTAAAAATCGGGGACTGAATCGGAGGTGCGTTTCAAGTGAATTGCATCAAATTTGCATTTTGTTGTACACATGCCGCACCCAACGCACATATAGCTGTCAACCTGAACCGCTCCGCAGCCAAGGCAGCGTTCCGTTTCCTTTTTGAGCTGCTCTTCCGTAAAGGTAAGCCGGTCGTCCGCAAAGCGGTCTTTTTTATCCGGGGAGTGGCCGACCTTCTGGCGCGGAGTGCTGTCAAAGCTGATGAGCGGCACGGCAACGTTGGACTTGTCAAAGGCGTGGTAATTTCGCCGGTCGCGACCAAGCGTCAGTGTCTGGCCGGGCTGCACAAAGCGGTGAATCGAAACGGCGCCTTCCTTTCCGGCTGCAATGGCGTGAATAGCGAATTTCGGGCCGGTAAAGCAGTCGCCTCCTACAAAAACGTCCGGTTCGTCCGTTTGCAGGGTCAGGCTGTCGGCTTTTGCCGTACTGCCGCGGTTTAGCTGCACTCTGCTTCCTTCGAGAAGAGCGCCCCATTGAATGGACTGCCCGATTGAAAGTAAGACGACGTCTGCCTGAACGATCATGGATTCATTCTCGTTATATCGGGGCGCAAAGTGATGTTCTTCATCAAAGACGGAGACGCAGCGTTTGAACTCCACTCCGGTGACTTTTCCGTTTTCCGTAAGAATTCTCTTCGGCCCCCAGCCGTTGTTGAAAATAACGGCATCCCGTTCGGCTTCTTCTATTTCGTCGTCAAGCGCTGGCATTTCTTCGCGGCTTTCCAGGCAGTAGAGGGCAACGGAGTTTGCTCCTTCACGCGTAGCAGTGCGTGCTACATCAATGGCTACGTTGCCTCCACCGATGACGAGAACTTTTCCCGAAAGCTTTGCAACATGCTCAAGGTTCACTTCACGCAGAAAGTCAATGCCGGAAATAACGCCCTCGGCGTCCTCCCCCTCGACGCCGAGCTTGCGCCCGCCCTGTGCGCCGACGGCAAGATAAAACGCTTCGTAGCCCTCCTTGCGCAGCGTGTCCAGTGTGACATCCCTGCCTACTTCAATGCCCGTCTTGAAAACAACGCCCATTTCGCGCAGCACATCAATCTCGGCATTCAATACATTCTTTTCAAGTCGAAATGAAGGAATGCCCAGCGCGAGCATGCCGCCCAGTTTTTCCTGCTTTTCAAAAATCGTGACGCGGTAGCCGTCAATGGCAAGGTAATAGGCGCAGGAAAGCCCCGCCGGGCCGGCCCCGACAATAGCAACTTTGTTGCCCAAATGGTAGCGCATGGGCGGAATATAGCGGGTGGAACGATCAAGTTCCCTGTCGGCGATGAACTTTTTAATTTCATCAATGGCGATTGGTTCGTCAATATCACCGCGGGTACACTCGCTTTCACAGCTGTGTGGGCAGATGCGGCCACAGACAGCGGGGAAGGGATTCTCTTTTTTGATTAATTCAAGCGCGTCGCTGTAGCGCCCCTGCGCAGCCAGCTTAATATAACCCTGAACGGCAATATGCGCCGGGCAGGCGGTTTTGCAGGGAGACGTACCTTCCGGGGCAACGTCTTCACGGTTTTCACGGTAGTCTTTGTTCCAGTCCGTTTCGTGCCATGCGTGGTCGCGTGCGGTATGAGCCTTGATTGTGGGCAGAGGCTCCTTGGCGCAAAGGCGCTGTCCAAGCTTCAGTGCGTTCGTGGGGCAGTTTTCTACGCACTGACCGCAGGCCACGCACTGATTCGCGTCGGCCACAGCGGTGAAATTGGAGCGAATTGCGTCCGGCGTTTTAAAAAATGTCGCGAGCCGCATGGAAAAGCAGGCGCAGCTGCAGCAGTTACAGATAGCGGCAGATTCCCCGAGACCGTCCGTATGGGGCATTTCATGCATCAGTCCGTTGTCTTCGGCAAATTTGATGATGCTTTCGACTTCTTCGCGGCTGACCTGCCGCCCGCGGCCTGTACGTATGTAATACTCTGCACCGGTACCCATCTGGATACAGATATCCTTTTCCAGGTGGCCGCAGCCTTCGTCCAGCACGCGGCGTGACTGGCGGCAGGAACAGTCGGATACGCTGAAGGTGTCGTATTTGTCAAGATAGTAGGAAAGACGCTCCCATGGCTCTGTTTCAGGAATGTCTTTCACCGCGCTTTCAACCGGAATGACGCGCATCATCGCGAGTCCTTCCGGGAAAAGAGCCGCCATTGGCGCAAGGCGCTTGCGCGTGTATTCCTCAAAGGCCCTGCCGATTTCAGGATGCACTGCGAGCTGTTCACGCTTATTTACCATCATCTCAAGCATGCCCGGTGCAAAGATATTTACAAAGTAACGATCTTTGCCGTCCTTTTTGTCCGTCCAGACCTTACAGACGCCGGTATCTGCCAGTTCCGTCAAAAGTGAAAGGGTTTCCTCACGGGATTTGCCGCACTTTTCGACAATATATTCGAG
>JAEWRF010000252.1 GCA_023460155.1 Bacillota bacterium
GTCTTTATCATGTCGAAATCCACGGATGTGACATGAAAGCCGGATTTTTCAAGCAGCTCTTTCAAACGCTCGCGGTCTTTCGCCATATTGCCCAGGTAAACGCATTCCAGATTGTTTGCCGCTTCGAGAATATCGTCCCGAAAGCTTTTGTACTTTCCAAAGATGATTCGGTATGCCCGGTAAGCCCGGACGGTCTCCATCAGATAATCCCTGGACACGTTTTTCAGGGAACCGCTCTTTTTCTGGCAGCTGAGGAACGAATCCAGATCATTGTATTTGTTGCATTCCACATAATACCTGCCGAGCTGTTCCGTAATGGTTACACTGTACTTTGTCCGATTTTTTACATAATAATACCCGACAGAGGAACCGATCTGTACGACGTCGTATCCGGGATCACCCTGTCCGAATCCGACGACGTGGCGGACGATTCCACCGTCAGGGACTTTCACTTTATTGGCAAATTGAGGCATTTAAATCGCCTTCCCTCCTGCTTATTTTCTTCTGCCTTTTATGATAAAGCATTTTATTTGGCCTGTAAAGTAGAAAAAAATAATTATTGTTGAAAAACTGCAAATAATCGAATAAAATCTAATTAGCACAGAGCGTTTTCTGGATTTGGCTATGATTCATTATAAGGAATTAAAGGGGATGCCTGATATGTACGGCGATAAAGCGATTGTAATAGCGAACAGCACCGCGGAGGGCGTTAGCCTGATTGATCTGCAGATTTATAACGAGAAGGGAATTCTGTACCGTCAGCCCAATAAGGATTTTATTGATGATATCAATCACATTCCCTACCTTGACCGGGAAGGAATCCGAAATGTGATCTCACAGGAATACGGCATTCCGGCGGATCATATTGTTTTTAAGTGAGAGGCGGCCCTGCTTTTGGACTTGCCTTGCGGCCGGACTGAGCTCCGAAGCCCGCACTGCACCCGCATCTGGAAAAATAAGAAAATTTTTGAAATAATGTAATATTTATGGTATCATATTTGATAAAGTAAATTACAGAAAGCTGATAGATATGACGATTGACGAAATCAAGAAGCTGGACAGGCAGCTCCGCCAGATACCCGATCTGCTTGGAAAAGGATATCCCCTTTTTAAAAAAGTGATCCTTGAATACGCCGAACAAAGTCATATTTCCGCAACGGATGTCATTCTGCAGTATACGGCTTGGAAGTGGAAGAAGGACTGAGATTCCCCTCCCAGACACGTACCGTTCCTGTTTGAATTACCTCCGGCAGCCGCGGCATTGTTGTTTTGCGCAATAGCGGTGCATCTTAAAAATGTCGTCTCTGCCATGAAATATAAATTTGAACAGCAGGAAGCCCGCATGGCGCCAGAGCCATGCGGGCTTCTTACAACGGTCAGATTTTCGATTGTTCCAGCTCACTGGCGACCTGTTCGGGAGTCAGCCCGTCCGCGTTGATCACTACGGACTTGATGGAGGTATCTTCTATGCCCAAAACATTCGAATTGAGGCCCGTGACAACAATGGCGTCATAGCCTTTCAGTTTTGCCGAGTCCTGCTGATTAAAATCAATGCATTCCACACGGTATCCTTTATGAGAAAGATAATCCTTGACCGGAGTCAGATCTTTTTCGACCGCGATTTTACCTTTCATAGTTATCACCCCGATGTAGTTTCTGCCTTTCCTGCTGCCTTATGCGAACTTTTTAGGGAGTTCTTTTCGGGCAGCTGAGAATTACCGACGGGAGAGATTCTTGTCGGGTACGCCGTAAACATGAAAGACCGGATCTAAAAACAAGGGAATGTGCGGAGGATAAAAAGTAAATATCACAAAACAGGCGGCGAGCACCAAGACGATGAACAGTGCAGTAAACTCAGGAATTATGCCGGCATCAGCCAGCTGAATGGTTCGCCGGCTGTACGCAAAAGCGGCGGCAACACCCAAAACAAAGGTTAAAATATCCGCCCAAAGGAAGTGCCGCCCCACGATTCCGGTATAAGTATAAAACACAGTGACAATGACCAGAAGACCGAATAGAATCCCTAGTGTTTTGGCCGCGATAAAGTTGGGGAAATGGTTTCCGACTGCGAAATATTCAACAATGCTGTAGAGCAGCACGGGCATAAAAAGCAGCTTTAAATGCTCCCAGGTGCTTTCGTTTACGGGACTGAAAAGTCCGGCAATGCGATTTTGTCCGGTCCAATGATAGACGAAGTGCAATAGAGTCCCGGTAACGATTACAAAAATAAACCCAGCAAGTTCCCAGCAAAAAAGCCCATTCTCCATCAATAACACCTCTTTCCCTGAATTGTATGCGGCCAGCTAAAAAAATAGGAAGTGAGTGAGCAGGAAAGACTTCATAGATTTCAGTTTAATGGGCATTCTATCTTTGATTTAAATCCTATTCGGGAGCTGATATTATGATAAATGACGATACCATAAAACTGTTGAGCGAATGTAACGCAGGCATCAAGATGGCTGTGAGCTCGATTGACGAAGTAGTGCCCAAAGTAAAAAGTGAACAATTTGAGCAGCTTTTGTTGGACTGCAAGCACGAGCATGAAGCGCTTGGCAATGAAACACACCGTTTGCTGAACGAGTATGAAGAAAGGGGAGAGGATCCCAGCCCGATTGCGAAGGGAATGTCCTGGATCAAAACAAATACGAAGCTCACGATGAAGCCAACGGATCAAACTGCGGCCGATCTGATTACGGAAGGCTGCAATATGGGTGTAAAATCTCTGAATCGATATCTAAACCAATATCAAGCGGCAGATCAGCAGGCGAAGAATATTACCGAGCAGCTTATCCATTCGGAAGAACAGCTGTCCGTTCATTTAAGGCCTTTTTTATAAGCAGTCCACCAAGAACAGACGCTCTCCGGCGCAGCCGGGGAGCGTACCACAATGAAAAAACGCCCGCAGTTTTACTACTGCAGGCGCTTTTTCATTTCCGGTCAGGGTTTTGGTCAATCTTTGCCGATCATTACGGACGTCGCTTTTATGACTGCGTAAGCATCGTCTCCCACTTTAAGGTCGAGGTTTTTAACGCTGTCCATGGTAATGGAAGCGTTGATCTGAATTCCGCTGCCAATGTCAAGCGTTACGGATGAATTTACAGCGCCCGGCTTCACTTCAACGATTTTTCCTTTGATCTGGTTTCTTGCACTTAATCTCATTTTTTTTGTTTTTCCTTTCCAAATAGTGATGAAAGTTGGGATGTTCGGCCTTATTGCTTTCCGGACGCCGTTTCGCTTCCTAATTCTTGACTGTTCCCTTTTGACTGCGGCGGCTCGTATTGATCAATTACGGCGTTCAGAGCAGGCAGATCATAAATTGACAAATGATCGGTGTCCGCTTTCTTCTTTTTCTGCGAATCCATAAAATCCCTTCCTTCTTTCAAAATAGTTTTTCCGATAAATTTCAAAATATAAAGAGATGAAATGGAGCTGATGAAAATTTATAAAAAAACTGGTACGCGGGCTGCGCCGCGTACCAGAAAAATGTTGTGTTGGAATTCGATTCCATGCAAATACGGAATTTACGGAGATTAACGTTCCGGCGCAGGCAAGTCTATTCATTGCCCGTCCTTTTGCGCTTTTTCCCACCTGGGGGACACGGCACGGAGCCGCTCAACAATTTTGGGCAATACTTCGAGAATGGTATCGACGTCTTCGTCGGTATTCATTTCGCTAAGTGTAAGACGCAGCGAACCGTACGCGGTTTCCCGCTTGAGTCCGATTGCGGTCAGAACATGCGACGGATCGAGAGAGCCGGAAGCGCAGGCAGAACCGGCGGAAGCACAAATTCCGTTTTGATCGAGCTGCAGAAGAAGAGATTCTCCTTCGATGCCTTCAAAGGAGATATTGACATTCCCGTCCAACCTTTTTTCCCGGTCGCCGTTCAGCTTTGTGCACGGAATTTTCAGCAAGCCGCCGATCAGCCTGTCACGGAGCTGTCTTGTTTCCCGGCCGTTTTTCTCCATGTCGAAACAGGCTGTCTCAATTGCTTTCCCCAGACCGACGATTCCGGCGACATTTTCCGTTCCGGCGCGGCGGTTCCGTTCCTGCGCTCCGCCCTCGATCAGATTCGGAAAGCGCAGCCCTTTTTGCACATATAATGCGCCGACGCCCTTTGGTCCGTGAAATTTATGAGCCGAAAGCGACAGAAGCTGAATATGCTGTTCCCTGACCTGAATGGGGAGGTGGCCGACCGCCTGTACCGCATCGGTATGGAAAATAACGTTTCTATCGCTGCATATTTTTCCGAGTTCGGCGATCGGCTGTACAGAGCCGATTTCATTGTTGGCGTACATGACGGAGGCCAAGGTGGTGTCCGGCCGGATGGCAGCCTCCAAGTCCGCGGGATCGACGATTCCGTTTTCATTCACGTTGAGATAGGTGACTTCAAAGCCCTCTTTTTCCAGTGCTTTCATGGTGTGAAGCACTGCGTGGTGCTCGAATTTTGTGGTGATCAGGTGTTTTCCCTTTGACGCCATTGCGATTGCGATTCCGCGAATGGCCCAGTTGTCGGCCTCGGAACCGCCCGAAGTAAAGAATATTTCCTGCTCGTCCGCCCCCAGAGCGCAGGCGACTCTTCCGCGCGCCGTGCTGATTGCTTCCCTGGAAATGCGGCCCAGAGAATACAGGCTCGACGGATTGCCGTATTTTTCACTGAAATAAGGGAGCATTTCATCGAGAACAGCTTTTGTCACCGGCGTGGTTGCCGCATTGTCGGCATATACGAAACGCGCCATAAAATTCACCTCTCATTTTGTGGAAAGATCTTCGATCAGCACCTGCATAATTCCCCCGCATACCATGCCTTCGTCTTCCGCGGCGTCTCCGGTCATATCCACTTCCTGAAGCATGTATTCCCCCGTTCCTATTATGCCGCGCGCATTTCCGATAACGGCCGCTTCGCTGCAGCCGCCGCCGATGCTTCCGGCAATTCTGCCGTCGGAATAGACGATCATTTTAGCGCCCGCGCCGCGTGGAACCGGCCCTTTGGAGGAGATAACCGTAACAAGTGACGCTTGTCCTCCGATCGGGCCGGCAAGCGCCGAAATCACGCGGAAGTCCACATCGGAGCGGTTTACCGAACGGTTTTCATCATCGCTTTTCAGCCGTTTGCACTGGATGATTTCGGCGATAATCGAAACGGCGATTTCCTCCGGTGTAACCGCTCCGATGGCAAGGCCGATCGGTGTATGGACGCGGTTCAGGCGTTCCCTGTCATACCCCTGCGATACCAGTTGATCCTTTACCACAGCAACCCGTCTGCGAGAACCGATCATACCGGTGTAGAAGGGCTCTGCACCTCCTAAAATGGTTTCAAGGCAGGTTTGATCGTAGCGGTGGCCGCGGGTGATGATGACGACATAATCGTTTCGCGTTATGGAAAGCTGCTTTAGTGCCTTATCAAACGATTCGCAGATTACACAGTCCGCCGAGGGAAAACGCGCGGAATTCGCAAAATCAGGCCTGTCGTCTACCAACGTGACGGAAAAGCCGATTTTTGAAGCGAAATCAACAACCGGCAGGGCGACATGGCCTCCTCCGAGGACGATCAGCCGCTCTTCGGGATAAAACGGTTCCGCAATCACAAAGGTTTCCTGCTGGCGGCAGGTAACGGGCAGCCCTTTTTTTATCGCTTCCAGAGAAATTTCATCGCACTCCAAGCTGTCTGCGAGCTGTTTTGTCATGCTCTGTTCCTTTTTGCCGCGCGTACCGCTGAACTGTGTCAGCAGAACGGTGTCGCGTCCGTCCCGGAGCCGATCCAACAGCTGCGAATAGATTCCGTTTTTCATACAATTCCTCCTGGTTATCGGATTTTCAAAAATCAGTCTTACGAAAGCAGGATCAATTCATCTTTCGGCATTTTCAGGAAAAGCCGTCGGCTGTTCAGTCTTTCCCACTTTTCCTTGCTTAGCTCATAGCGGAGGTAAGAACGGCTGTTGTCCGGATTCCCGCCCTTTACCTGCATCGTCACAATCATGGAGAAGATGTCTTCGAGAACGCTGACGACGGTGCATTCAACCGTGTTCTCCCCGTCGGTGTTTTCCATCTCTTCAAAAAAGTGTGCGCGGAAACCAACATACTGCAGATCGCCGGGGACCGGTTCCGATGTGGCGAGAGAGAGGTCCCAGTCCGCCGCGAAAATACGGTATGGCCCAGTCTTTTCTGCGCGGGAAATGTTTTTGCAGCCGGAAAGCAATGCCGCCGAATAAGTACGGGGATTTGTAAAAAAGACCTTTTTTTCAGCCGGTTCCTGCGTCTTTCCGTTCTCCATCGCGACAATGCGGTCACAAAGGCGGTAAACCTCGTCCCGGCTGTGCGAAACAAGCAGAATGGAGCCATGAAAGTTTTCTTTTACCTTCAGAATTTCCTGTTCCAGCTTCCATTTCAAAAAGCTGTCCAGTGCGGATAGAGGTTCATCCAGCATGATCAGCTGCGGTTCTCCCGCAAGCATGCGCGCGAGGGCGACCCTTTGCTGCTGGCCGCCCGAAAGCTGACCGGGATACTGACTCTCAAGCCCGTTCAAATAGAAAGCGGAAATCTTGGCTTTTACGATTTCCTGTTTTTCATTTTTGGGTTTGTGTATTCCGCAGGCGATATTCTGTTCTACGGTCATATTGGGAAACAGCGCGTAATTCTGAAACAGATACCCTGTTTTCCGGAATCGTGCCGGCAGGTTGACTCTTTTCTCGCTGTCGAAAAGCACTTTTCCGTCAAGTACGATTCTGCCCCGGTCTGGGGTTTCCACACCCGCGATGCACTTGAGCGTCATGCTTTTGCCGCAGCCGGATGCCCCCAGAATCGCCAGGGTTTCATTCGCGGAAGAAAATCTGCTCTTTAAAAGAAAATCGCCCAGCCTTTTTTCAATGTCAACGCTCAATGCCATAGCTTACCAGTCCTTTTCTTCCCTCCGGAGGCAAGTCCCGTCCACCAGTTCATCAGCAGAATCGTAACGAAGGAAATGCAGATGATAATGCCTGTCCAGAGGTAAGCGGTTTCCCAGTCACCGCCCTGAACCGCAGAATAAATGGCGATGGAAACCGTTTGCGTCCTGTGCGGAATATTGCCGGCAAGCATAATGGTTGCGCCGAATTCGCCGAGCGCTCGGGCAAAGGCAAGAATGGTGCCGGCCATAACGCTCGGGATGGAATTCGGCAGAGTAACGCGGAAAAAAAGCTCCCTCTCCGTCATCCCAAGCGTACGGCCCGCGTTGAGAAGATTTTCGTCGATCTGTTCGAATGCTCCGCGGGCGGTCCGGTACATCAGAGGGAAAGATACAACCGTGGAAGCGATGACGGCGCCCGTCCATGAAAAGATAACAGAAGCGCCGATCTGATTAAGAAACCGGCCGATAAAACTGCTGTTCCCGAATATAACAAGCAGAAAAAAGCCGACGACGGTCGGCGGAAGCACGAGCGGAAGGGTAAACAGACCGTCCAGAAAACCTTTTCCATGCCGAAGCCTTACCGTAAACTGAGCCGCAGTCAGACCGAAAACAAACGTAAAAAATGTGGCAAGGAACGCGATCTTCAGGGAAAGCCAGAGGGGATAATAATCCATGAGGCTCATCCTTTAAGGAAGTAATTAATCCTTAACTCGCCGGAGCGGAGGGCCCCGGTGAGTTACAGGGCTTTTTTTTATTTTGCTGTTGTAAAACCGTAGTTCGTAAAGAGGGTGGAAATTTCAGCGCTCTGCATAAACTTGATAAAATCCTGAGCGGCGGCAGCCTGCTTCGAATTTTTAATGACGGCGACCGGATAAACGACTTTATCACAGCTGCCGGCCGGTGCTTCGCATACGATGGTTACATTCGCAGTGGTTTTGGCATCGGTTGAATAGACGATGCCGCAATCGGAGTTCCCGGATTCGACCCATGTAAGCACCTGACGCACATCCGTGCCGAAATTCAGCTTCGATTTTACCTTGTCTGTAATTTTCAGGGAAGTAAAGACCTGATTGGCATACTGCCCGGCAGGAACGCTCTTGGGGTCGCCTACGGCTATTTTTTTCACATTGGCTTTTGTAAGATCCTCAAAACTTTTGATGCCGAGCGTGGAATTCTTCGGTGTGATTAAGACAATCTTGTTTTCAAGAAGGTTTACCCGGGTACTTGCATCGATCAGCTTTTTCTGATCAAGCGCGTCCATCTGCTTTTTGGCAGCGGACATAAAAATGTCTACCGGCGCACCCTGCTCGATTTGAGTCTGCAGTGCCCCGGAAGAACCGTAAGTGAACGTCAGCGTCACATTGGGGGCGGCCTTTTTGTACTGAGTTGCAATTTCCTTAGTTACGTCGGTCAGGCTTGCCGCGGCCGCAATGGTAAGATTGATTTCCGGTTTTGCAGAGGACGGGGAAGCGCTGGACGGCGCCGAAGATGCCGGGGGCGCGGAGGAAGCGGCGGAGGAGGCCGAAGAGTTGGAACTGCATCCGGCTAAAAGGACCATACTTGCCGCGAGAAGCACACAAAGGTATTTTTTCATAATGACACTCCTTTTTTATGATAAATATATGGAAACAAACAGTAATATTATGCCATTTTGCCATACTGCTCTTGGTTAAGCTGCTGCAGGCGGAACGGCTCCGGGTCCATGATTGGTTATTTGCCGAAGCCGCAGTTGGGGAAGGTGCATTCGGGGCAGCTGAGACAGAGCCCTCCGTGTCCCAGAACCGACAGATCTTCTGCTTTCAGAATTTCCCCCGCCATAATTCGGGGAAGGACCAAATCAAAAATCGTTCGCTTTGCGTACATCACACAGCCGGGGAGCCCTATGATGGGAATCTTTTTTTCACCGTAGTAGGCAAGCAGAAACATTGCTCCTGGGAGTACCGGTGCGCCGTAAGAAATAAGTTCGGCGCCGGTTTCCTTGATCGCGGAGGGCGTGGTGTCGTCGGGGTCGACGCTCATTCCGCCGGTGCAGATAATAAAATCCGCTCCCTGGTCAATGTACCCTTTGATGATCGCTGTAATTTTCTCTTTTTCGTCGTTGATAATGGTCTGCCCTAATACTTCAACGTCGAATTCAGACAATTTGTCGCGTATTACTGGGCCGAAAGCATCCTTGATTCGCCCGTAAAACACCTCGTTTCCGGTCGTTACAATGCCTGCTTTCCGGTGGCCGAAAGGCAGAAGGCGGAACAGCGGTTCGCTTCCGGCGATTTCTTTTGCCGCTTCCATCTTTTTCTTGTCGATGATCAGCGGGATCACGCGGGTGCCGGCAAGCTTGTCGCCTTTCTTAACCGCAAAATTGGAGTGGCGCGTAGAAATAATGATCTCACCGAGGGCGTTGATCCGGTTCAGCCTTTCAACATCGACCTTAAAAAGGCCGTCGATATCGGCTTTCAGTTCAATTTTTCCTTCCTCGGGCTGGGTCCCGCTCATATTATCGTTTTTGCAAATGGAAAACAGAATTTCCGCAGCGTCGTTTTCGTGCAGCATATTTTCGTCCATTTCCCAAATGTACAGGTGGTCTTTTCCGACGGAAAGGAGAACCGGAATGTCTTCTTCCGTAACGACGTGTCCTTTTTTGAAGATGGCGCCTTTTGTTTTTCCGGGTATGATTTGTGTGATATCGTGACAGAGGACGCAGCCTACGGCATCGATGGTATTGATTTCTTTCATATAATTCTCCAATCTTAATGGCTTCCGTTATCCGGGTGCTTTTCAGCATATTCCAGCAGCCGTTCATAATCTTCGGGAGTGTCCGCGTCGAGAAGCATGCCCTCGTCGTCGAGCTCTACTGTGCTTTTTAAACCGCCGAAGCTGTCGATAGCTCCTTTCAGCCCGCCGCCGCCCTGGTAATCGAGCAGGGATGGAACGGCACTGCTGTTGATCAGAATCGGATGTCCGATTTTGTCGCCGTGTACGGGCAGCAGGATTTCACAGCCGGAACGGTCCATTTCGTCCTTCATAGACGTAAGGCTGTTCTTGGAAAACAACGGCACGTCGCCGGGAAGAAAGAAGATCCTGTCACAGCGGTCTTTCAGAAAAGCAAGCCCGAGTTTGGCAGAGTCGAACATATCGGTCATGTTGTATCTGCCGTTATAAAGGCAGGTAACTCCGGCAGGGGAAAGATGCTTCATAAGTATTCGGGAGTGATTTCCCGTGACAACGGCAATTTCACCGACGTCGGTCGAACGGAGCGTGGATATTGCCGTTTCGATCACGGTGGAACTGCGAAGCCTGAGCATCGGTTTAAATGCTTGCATGCGGGATGACATACCTGCAGCCACAATTACTGCTCCTGTTTTCATTTCACTGCTCCAATCTGCCGGATTCATCGCTTCCCCACACAGTCCGCCCGGTTTCCCGCACACGGCATACGCCGTTTTCAAAAAGCAGGAGATTTACGCACCCGAACGGCTGCGGAACCGCAAAAAGATTTTGCAGGTCGATTCCGCGGAGACTGCAGATCAGCGCGCGGTTGAATCCCGCG
>JAEWRF010000253.1 GCA_023460155.1 Bacillota bacterium
AGCAGATGCTGGACCGCATCGCGGACAGCCTGCGGGAAAACCTCTCCGGCGTGCGGGTCATCCGCGCCTTTTCCAAGACAGAAACCGAAACGCGGCGCTTCGCCGCCTGCAACGATACTCTGACGGACACCGGCTATTCCATCGGGAATATTTCCTCTCTCTTTAACCCGCTGACTTCGCTGGTTGTAAACATTGTTATCCTGCTGATCCTATGGGTCGGCGGCATCCACATCAGCCTCGGGAATCTATCCCAGGGGCAGATCATCGCCTTCATCAACTATGTCAATCAGATTCTGTACGCCCTGCTGGTCGTTTCCAATCTGATTATCCTGTTGACGAAATCAATGGCTTCCGCCGGACGGATCAACGAAATTCTCGACACCGAATCCGGAATGGTTTTCCCCTCGGCGGAAATGACCCCCGCGGCCGTGCCGGATATTCCGGCCGTCCGTTTCGACAACGTTTCGTTCGGCTACAACCGCACGGGTGAAAAAGCCCTGGAAGGGATTCAGCTCGATGTCCGGAAAGGCGAAACCCTCGGCATCATCGGCGGCACCGGTTCCGGGAAAACGACTCTGGTCAGCCTGATTTCGCGTTCCTACGACACCGACGAGGGGAACGTGCTCGTCGACGGCGTGAACGTCCGGGATTATCCCGCCGAAGCTCTCCGCAAAAAGGTCGGAATCGTGCCGCAGAAGGCTCTGCTTTTCACCGGAACGATCGCGGAGAACATCCGCTGGGGCCGCGCGGACGCCCCGATGGAAAAGGTTCTGGAGGCCTCCCGGACGGCGCAGGCGGACGAGTTTATAGAAACCCTTCCCGAGGGTTACGACACGCCTGTGGAGCGCGGAGGCGCAAATCTTTCGGGCGGACAGCGCCAGCGCGTAACGATCGCCCGGGCACTTGTTGCCGACCCGCAGATTCTGATTCTGGACGATGCTTCCAGCGCGCTCGACTACCTGACGGACGCGCGTCTGCGTGCCGCAATCCGGAAGCAAAGCGCCGGGATGACGGTGCTGATCGTTTCCCAGCGTGTCGGTGCGGTACGGAATGCCGACCGGATCGTCGTACTGGAGGACGGCAAGATCGTTGGAATCGGGCCGCATAAAACGCTGCTGAAAGACTGCCCCACTTACCGGGACATCTGTCTTTCTCAGCTTTCGGACGGGGAGGCGGAGGCATGAATAAGAAGAATATTGCCGCAAGGCTGATCGCAATCATTGAAAAGGACCGCGCCCGGCTCATTCTTGCCGTGGTGAGCGCGTTTCTCAGCGTGCTCGGCACCCTGCTCGGGCCGCTGATCATCGGGTGGGCCGTGGACTGCATGACCGGTCCCGGAAAGGTGAACTTTACCGTCATCGGGAAGGACGTTCTTCTGCTCGCATTCATTTACCTTGGAAGCTGCTTTTTTCTCTGGCAGCTCACGTTCCAGACGAACCGCATCTCCTACCGGACGGTGAACCTGCTGCGCAGGATGCTGTTTGAAAAGCTGAACACCCTGCCGCTCTCCTTTTTTGATCAAAACCCGCATGGGGACACGATCAGCCGCTTTGTCAACGACGTGGACGCCGTTTCCGACGGGATGCTGCAGGGATTCCTTGCGCTGCTTTCCGGGGTTGCGACCATCGTTGGCTCCATCATCTTCATGCTGTGCATCAACCCCGGCATGGCGGCGGTGGTGATCCTGTCCGCCCCGGCTGCTTTTCTGGTGGCACGGTTCATCACGCTCCGCTCGCAGAAGCTGTTCCGCGAGCAGGCGAAGATGGTAGGTTCCCTCAACGGCTACGCGGAGGAAATCATCCACGGGCAGAAAATCGTGAAGGATTTCAATTACGAAGAGCGCGCGTTTCAAAGGTTCCACGAAGACAACCAAAAGCTCTATGAAGTCGGCCTGCGCTCCCAGTTCATTTCCGCGCTCGCCAACCCCTCCACGCGCATCGTAAACAACATTGCCTACGCCGCGATCGGCATGATCGGCGGATATGCCGCGATTAAAGGCTGGATCACCGTGGGCAACATTTCAAGCTTTCTCATCTACTCGATCATCTTTGCGAAGCCCTTCAACGACATCACGAACATCATGACGCAGATTCAAACGGCCGCGGCCTCCGCGCAGCGCATTTTCCGCATTCTGGATCTCCCGCCGGAGCCTCAGGAGGACACCGATGCCGCGGAGCTGAAACACTGTGACGGCAATGTCAGCTTCGACCACGTCAGCTTTTCCTATACGCCGGACCGGAAGCTTATCGAAGATTTCAACCTTGATGTGCCCTCCGGCAGCAGCATTGCCATCGTGGGGCATACCGGTGCCGGAAAAACGACGCTCGTCAACCTGCTGATGCGCTTCTATGACATCGGCAGCGGCTCCATTTCCATCGACGGCGTGGATATCCGGCACCTGACACGCGGGAACCTGCGCAGCCAGTTCGGCATGGTGCTGCAGGACACCTGGCTGTTCGACGGAACCATCCGCGAAAACATTGCCTTCGCAAAGCCGGACGCTCCGCTGGATGAGGTCGTTCAGGCTGCGAAGGCAGCGGGGGCAGACGGCTTTATCCGCCGCCTTGCGCGCGGCTATGACACGCGGATTTCCGGGAACGGGGAAAACCTCTCCCAGGGGCAGATGCAGCTTCTCACCATTGCGCGAGTGATGCTTGCGAACCCGCCGATGCTGATTCTCGACGAAGCGACCAGCAGCATCGATACCAATACCGAACAGCACATTCAGCGGGCGTTTGAAAAGCTCACCTCCGGGCGCACCAGCTTCGTAATCGCCCACCGTCTTTCCACCGTTCGGAACGCTGACCTGATTCTTGTCATGGACAGCGGCCACATCGTCGAAAAGGGCCGGCACGAAGAACTGCTTGCTAAAAACGGCACCTATGCCGAACTTTACCAAAGCCAGTTCGTAAAGCCCGGACTGGAAGCCTAAGGGAGGGACTGTTTTGGAGAACCCGTTTTCCGCCGTGATCTGCTGCCTGAATTCCCAGTATATTCACTCCTCGCTCGCTCCCTGGTGCCTGCTCGCGGGCGTAAAAGCCTACTGCGAGCCGGGAGTCTCCGCTCAGGTGACGGAGGGTACCGTCAACGAACCGGCAGCCGCGGCTGCCGAACGGATTCTCAGGCTCCGGCCGCACGCGGTGGGCTTCTGCTGTTACATCTGGAATATCCGCAGGGTGCTGGAACTCACGCGGGCGATAAAAAGCCGGCTGCCCGGAACGGCGGTCATTCTCGGCGGACCGGAAGTGAGCTACCGTGCGGCGGAAATTCTGGAGGGCGAGCCGCAGGTGGATTTCGTTCTTTCCGGCGAGGGAGAACTCCCCTTTGCCCTGCTGCTGAACGCCCTGCACAGCGGAACGGGATTCGAAAAAATCCCGGGCCTGTGCCTGCGGGGGGAGAATGGAATTTCCGCTGCCGAACCCTATACGCCCTGTGATATTCCTCCAAGTCCTTACGGAGAGGAATATTTTTCCGCTTTGAACGGGCGAATTGCCTACCTAGAAACCAGCCGCGGCTGTCCGTTTTCCTGCGCGTTCTGCCTTTCGGGACGCTGCGGCGGCGTGCGGTTCTATCCGATGGAGCGCGCGAAGCAGGAACTTCTGCTCCTCGCAAACAGCGGAGCCAAAACGGTCAAGCTGGTCGACCGCACCTTTAACGCCAATCGGGAGCGTGCGAAAGAGCTGTTCCGCTTCATTATTGAGAACTACGGCTCCGCGATTCCCAACGGAGTCTGCATTCATTTTGAGATTGCGGGCGACCTGCTGGACGAAGAGACCCTTGCCCTGCTCGCCGAAGCGCCGAAGGGCGCGATGCAGCTTGAAATTGGCCTGCAGAGCTTTAACCGGGAAACACTCGGCTCCGTCTGCCGCAAAACAGACCTTGACATTCTCCGGAAAAACATCCGCCGCCTGGTGGAAAACGGAAACATGCATATCCACATCGACCTGATTGCCGGGCTGCCGAAGGAGGATTTTTCTTCTTTCGGCAAGAGTTTTGACTCGGCCTATGAGTTGAAACCCCAGATGCTTCAGCTGGGCTTTTTAAAACTGCTGTACGGTGCGCCGATGCGGGAACAGCCGGAGCAATATCCCTGCCGCTTCTCCCCGGATCCGCCCTACGAGGTATCGGAGACTCCGTGGCTTTCCGCCGGGGAGCTTCTCCGTCTTCACACCTGTGAGGACGCTCTGGACCGGCTCTACAACAGCCGCAGATTCCGCAGGACACTGGAATACCTCATGAAATCGACGGGGCTCCGGCCGTTTGAGCTGTTCTGCCGCTTCGGGGAATTCAGCGCAGAGAAAGGGACGGCGGGCATTCCGCTCGACGCTTACACGGCGCTGGTGTTTCAGTATTTTTCCGGCCTTTCTTCCGTCGATGCCGGGGAACTGCGGGACGCGCTGGTCTGCGACCGCCTCGCTGTCAACGCTTCCGGCAAACTGCCCCCCGTGCTGCGAATCCCCGGTCAGGATCTGAAAAAGGCTCTGCGGCTGTCCCTGGGCGACGATGCCCCAAAACGGGGAGCCGCTTTGCTCTGCATGAGACC
>JAEWRF010000254.1 GCA_023460155.1 Bacillota bacterium
AGCATAGGATATTTTTTTGCCCTCTTCCTTACTTTCCGTATTGATCCCGACATGTACGACCTCGAAGCCGAGCAGCTTTTTCACGGAATCCGCCGCCGCCGCGGTAATTTTCTCCCAGTTCTCCAAAGCAATATCGGAGCTGCTGCAGAGCCAGCCGCCACCGACCGCGTGGACGCAACCGCAGTTTACGTACTCTTTTAGGCTTTCCGGACCGATTCCGCCGGTCGGGATAAATTTGACCATCGGGAAAGGCCCTGCAAGACTTTTGCAGGCTTGGGCACCGCCGCTGACGGAAGCCGGGAAGAACTTCAGGACGGTCAGCCCGAGCGACAGGGCGCTTTGAATTTCAGAAGCGGTGTCACACCCCGGAATCACCGGGATGTTTTTATTCTGACACCACTTTACAAGCCCTGCATCGAAGCCGGGAGACACAATGTAGTCCGCTCCGGCCTCTACGGCGTCCTCCGCCTGCTTCAGACAGAGAACGGTCCCTGCGCCGACCAAAAAATCCGGACAGGCCTTTTTAATTAAGGAAATTCCCTCGATGGCAGCTTCCGTGCGGAGCGTAACCTCTACCGTGTCGACGCCGCCTTTCCGGAGTGCCTCCGCCAACGGACAGGCGTGCCGGGGGGAATCCAGGACTGCGGTGGGAATCAGGCCGATTTTTCCCAGACGGGCAAGAACGGAGCAATCATTCATTGCATTCCCTCCAGCTGATCTTCAGTTCAGGATTCTCTTCGGTCAGCTTTTCGATGCTGTCCGCGACATCTTCCGGCAGTGTGATCCCGTTTTTCAAACCGGCGTCATAGCGGTTCCATTCCATTTCACCGGGAACGAAAAGATGGTCGTGCCCCGTTGCCTTCGGTGAGTTCTGAATGTAATCCACATATTCCCGAGCACGGTCCTCAAAGTTGTCCTCCGGGCACACGGCTTTGAGGTCGATCGCAATGAAAGCGTGACAGACACGGTTCTTGCTCGGCAGGTCAAAGCACCAGCTTTTTACATCGCGGCAGATGCAGCCCCCGGACATTAGCGCGGAAAGCGCTTCCACCATCATGGAAAGGCCATAGCCCTTGTGTGCCGCCATCGGCTGCAGGGCGCCGCCGTTCTGGTAATACTGAGGGTCCGTTGTCGGGTTGCCGTCCGGGTCCACCATCCAGGTATTCGGAATCGGCTGGTGATACATTTTGGCTTTATTGATCTTTAATGCGGCGGTAGCGGAAAGTGCAACGTCGAGGAGGACGGGGTGGCCGTTTTTCACCGGGAAAGCAAACGCAAAGGGATTGTTTCCGAGAATCATGGTTTTCCCGCCCGGAACCGCCATATTGGGGTCTGTGTTACTCATTGCAATGCCGAATAAACCCTGCTTTGCAGCAAAATTGGCGTAATAAGCGCCGGCTCCAAAATGGCAGCTGTTCCGAACGGTGACGTAGCCGATCCCGTTTTTCCGGGCGAGTTCGACTGCTTTTTCCATCGCTTTGCGGCCGACTACCATGCCCATTCCGTCTTTTCCGTCCAGCACGGCAAAAGAGCCGCCTTCGCGTACAAATTCCGGCTTCGCTTTCGGATTCATTCCGCCCGCTTTGATTTTTTCTATGTACATACGCAGGTTTTTCGTTCCGTGGGAACTGATTCCGAAGGCGTCCGTTACGGACAGGACCTCCCCGGTTACGGCGGCGTCCTCTGCGCTCATTCCATATTTGACGAGAGCGGCTTTGCAGAATCTTTGCAGTTCCTCAATATTTACATTTTTCTTTGACATTTTCAATCAAATCCTTTCCCTGCCGGCGGCTTAGACACGTACGAACGAGTTCACCGCGGCGGCATGTTTTATGACGAATTCGGCGTTCGGAACATTCAGGCATTCCAGAGATACGAATCCGCGGTAGTCCATTTGTTTCAGCCGGGAAACAACGGCGCTGAAGTTGATATGTCCGTTTCCAGGAACCATGCGGTTGCTGTCTGCAAAATGAACATGGCTGAAGTTCTTGCCAAACCGTTCAATCGTTTGAAGCATATCGGCATCTTCTATATTGGAGTGGAAAGTGTCGTAAAGAATGCCGGCCACGGGTGCCGCTCCAAGCTCTTCGATCAGGGATGCGGTCTCCGCGACGGAATTCAAATGGCAGGTTTCATAGCGGTTGATCGGCTCCAGATTGATGCGCACCTTGTTTTTGCCTGCGTATTCTACGCAGGTTTTCAGGCATTCAGCGATATATCCGCGTTGGCGGAGGTGTGCTTCGGTCTCACTGTCACCTTTTCCCCGGACCAGCCCTACCGTTACATTTGGCAATCCGAGCTGAACCGAAAGATCGATGTGTTTGAGGATGCGGTCGACTGCGGCGTGGCGGACCTCCGCCCTGTCACTGCAAAACATCAGACCATCGCCCACCATCTGGCCGGTTGCAAGAGTCGAGACCTTCAGATGATGCGCCTCAACCTCTTTTGCAAGCCTGCCTGCATCTACCAGATCCGGGCGGTTAATAATCAGTTCAACCCCGTCGAAGGCAAGCTTTTCGGCCCACTCCAGGCCTTTGGCAAAATCTGCCGCAGCAAAAGGTGCAAAGCCGGAATCCTCCTGCAGCGCCAGAGAAACACTGGTGTTAATTCGGGAATCCATTCTTGCTTTTCTCTCCTTTTTTATACACCTGCGTAAGCGTTGAATCCGCCGTCTACCGGGATCACGATTCCGGTTACGAACGAGGCAGCCTGTGAGCAAAGGTAGATCACCGCGCCGGAAAGTTCGTCGGGCGAGCCGAAGCGCTGCATCGGCGTTTTCTGAATCACGTCGCGGCCCCGCGGAGTAAGGTTCCGCTCATGGTCAAGCATCAGATATTCGTTCTGCTTCGTCAGGAGAAAGCCCGGTGCGATAGCGTTCACACGGATTTTGGCTGAACATTCTTGACAGAAATGCACGCTCATCCACTCAGTGAAATTCACGATCGCAGATTTTGCTGCGGAGTAGGCAACGGTTCTCGTCAGCGGGCGGTAGGATGCCATGGAGGCAATATTCACGACGCAGCCCTCGCCCTGTTCCGCCATTGTCTTGCCGAAAACCTGCGTAGGCATAACAGTGCCGACAAAATTCAGATCAAAAACCCATTTCAGAGCGTCGGCCGGCAGATCGAAAAAGCTCAGATCCTTGCTCGTCGTCGCTTTCGGATGGTTTCCACCCGCTCCGTTCACCAGAATGTCCACTCGCCCGAATGCCGTTTTAACACTCTTTGCGGCCTCTTCAAGGCTCGCAAGGTCCAGTACGTTTGCTTTCAGCGCGATTGCTGCGCCGCCCGCGGCTATGATTTCGTCTGCGACCTTCTGTGCGTTTTCCACCGCAAGGTCCAGCAGGGCTACCTTTGCGCCCTGTGCGGCCAGATCCTTCGCAAGAGTGGAACAGATCACTCCGCCTGCGCCGGTAACAACCGCTACTTTGTCTGTAAGTTGAAACATGTCTTTCACAAGTATGATCCCCTTATACTACAAAATTGAAAATGAATGCCTATGGAAGGAAGAGGGAAAGCCTGACCCGCACTGTTGTGCATAGTCAAAATTCCGTTTTTTTTGGCTGACTTCTCGATGTCAATATAGAATTGCAGATTTTTCGTATACCGTATTCGTAATTCGATTTAGTATAGGCCTGCTTCTGTCGAATTGTCAACTGATTTTTGGAAAATAAAGAGAAATTATATGAAATAATATAAATTAGTGTTTTTTATGCTTAAAAATCTTGACAACAATAGAATTATAATTTACTATCTGAATTGTACTTTGTGTACTGTATAAGGCTTTTCTTCATGATTTCTCCGATGATGAACCGGCCGAACCGTGCGGGACTTATTTGCGAAGTTTCATTGTGGCTTCCGGAGTGGGGATACAGAAGAAAAACCATAACAATTTAGGAAAGAGCGTTGAACGATGGGAACATTGCTTACTGTTGACAACCTGAATGATCAGGTTTATGAAAAAATAAGGGAAGAAATCATCACAGGCCAGCTATCCCCCGGAACCCGCATAGTCGATTTGCAGATTGCGGAACGATACGGCATCAGCAGAACGCCGGTGCGTGATGCGATCCAAAAACTGACCAAAGAAGGGCTGGTCGTAACCTCCGGGAAAAAGGGATACTATATTTTCAAGGCTACCCGGAAGGATATTGTGGAAATCTTTGAATTGCGGCTCATTCTTGACAAGGCCGTGATTGAGAAATTGGTTTCCGACGTAATGCCAAGCAATTACCAGAATTATCTGGATGTAATCCGTCAAATCGAGGAGCGCCTGAAGAAGGGAATTCTCGAGGGGCCGAAGGCGTTTACCCAGTATGACGAGGAGTTTCATGACTCCATCATTCGACTTTCAAACAATTCCAGGGTGATTGCCATTTATGCGGAAAACAGAACGCAGACGAAAGCGTTCCGTTCTATAACGTCTTTCAGCGCGGAACGGATTGACAAAGCGAATAAACTGCACTTTGAATTGCTGGAAGCCATCAAGAATATGGATCTCGATAGAGCGCTTCGGGCTGCGGAAAAGCATGTGGAACTGAGTCGGAAGGACGCGCTGGCCGATGAAAAAGAAGAACGCGATAGTATAATGGAAAAATAGTGTTTCTGGCTTACCGAAAAAAGAAGCTCCTCCTTTGCCAAAGGAGGAGCTTCTTTTTTCGACTTATTTGAATACAGTACACTCTATGATTGTGCATTTTATCCATAAGTTTCATATAATATATTAAAATAATATAAAATTAGGCTTGACAAATAGAAAATCGGCTCCTATACTAGGCATTAAGATTTGAACACCGTATTCAATATTCAAAGCACCTATAACAAACCGTTCCAAAAATTATCAGAGGGAGATTGAAAATATGATTTCAGACACAAAATGGATTACAACAGACAATCCGGCGATTATCTTTGAGGACAACGCAGTAGGACGCCTCAAGAAGCAGATCTGGGATGCAAGCGATGAAGAAATTGACAAAATTCTTGAGGATTACGGTATTCCAAGTGCTTCAGAGCTTGGCCAGCCCGGTACATATGTACAAAATACCCCGCGTGCCCATGTGATTGAAAAAAGGAGGAAAGACGATATCGTGTTCGTGCCGATCGGCTGCACTGAGAACCACGGCATGCATGCAAATACCGGTCTTGATACGTTTCAGGTTACTCAGATTCTGGAGGGTGTCCGCCGCTACACAAAAAAGCAGGGACACGAATGCAACCTGGTGTTTCCGCCTCTGAATTACGGCGGCCATCCTTATCATCATACCGGAATGCCCGGCACCGTCATCATGCCGGAAGAGGTTGTCAAGGAAACACTGATTTATACAATGCTCGGTCTCTGGAATGACGGCTTCCGCAAGATTATCATGGTGAACAACCACGGTCATCTGTGGATGATCGAATCGGCAATTCAGGAATTTTGCAAGCGTTACCAACTGCCTGGCATTTTTCAGGTCATCGAGTGGCACCGAGCCGTTCGTGAATTTTACTATCCAAGCGAACGGAAAAACGGGTTTGACACGCACTTTATTCACGCTGACGAAGCTGAAACCTCCAATGCCCTATTGATGTTCAACAAAATGGTTGATATGAAGTATGTTCAGGATTCTAAGCCCGAATCCCTGGCACTCGAAGGGCAGTTTGATGATTCCGTTGATTCCTACCGCAGGATCCATCGCTGGTCCGAGGGCGAAGGCCAAAACGCAATAGAGCGCCGTGCAACCCCGCAGGGCGTAGTCGGTACTCCGTCCATCGCAACTGCTGAAAAAGCAAAACGCCCCATCGCAGCCATTCTGAAAATTCTGACTCTGGTTCACGATGAAATCCTTGAAAAGTACCCGTCCGGGAAAGTTCCACCGGTCGAAAAGATGACCCTCCGTACGGAAGAGGAAATGGCTCCGTTCCTTAAAGAACCGCTGTCAGAGGGCTGGAAATCTATCGACGAGCTGCCGAAAAAGGGCATTTTTGAATGCCTTTAATGCGGGAATTGAAGGACAAAATGTTTTTGCACTTGTAAATTATTATTAATACTTTTGAGAAGAAATAAGGTTAAATTAGGTATTATAACTAAAATGGGTGATTATTTATTACCCAGCAGCGCGGATCGGCGGACTTTGGGGAACGCCGCTTTCCGCTGGAACAAGCAAGGAGTGATTATTGATGAAAACAAAGCGAGCAATGCTGTACGGGCCGCAGG
>JAEWRF010000255.1 GCA_023460155.1 Bacillota bacterium
CCTTGGTGATCTGCGTGTCGTCCGCCGAGAGGGAGGTCTTGTGGACGTAGGTATCGCCCGTCATTTCCTGCAGGTTATCCATGGTCTTAGGTTTCGCGTCGACGTTAAGATCATATACTTTGGAATAGGCGTCGCTGACCATAGTCACGTTTTCGGGCTTATAGGCAGCTGAATTCGCATAAAGCTTGATCTGGGTATCGAAAAAGGTTTTGTCGCCCGAATAGTCGTTCTTGATCTGCACTTCCACGCCGACGACGCTCAGGCGGATGCTGCAGGTACAGTCTTCGGTCACGCCGTCGCAGTCGAGCATCTGGCTGAACGGAACCGTGAACTCCATTGTTTCGGGCAAGCCATTCTCCTCGGTGGAGAGATACAGAAATTTGATGCAGACCTCGCCCTTGGTCATGAGCTTCCCTGCCGCGACCTTGAAATCCTGCAGAACCGCAAACGCATCCGTGCGAAGGATGCTGTCCGCGGCCGGCTTGCCGGAGCCGAGTTCCAGTATTTCGTCGATCCCAAACTGCTGCTGGGAAAAGCCGACCAGCTTATTGACGGAAACCGTTTTTTTCTGCTGTTCTACATCCTCGCCGGCAATATTCCCGACCACTTCGGTCTGACCCTGGACGATCACCTTCGCGCAGACCGAAAAGGCGCCGTGAATATCCAGCCGCCGCGGGCTGGTTGCGCGGCAGTTGATGTATTCTACGCGTGGGAATGCGAAGACCTGGGCGTTGTCGACAGACTGCTTCAATGCGATTTCCGTGGAAAACGTATCACTGCTGTCGCAGAAGCGCACGCTGGTCCCCGCCGGATCAAGATAATAGACCTTGACGGTATAGCTGCCGTCGAGCATCAGCCGGTCGCCGGAGATATTCCTCGACGAAATTTTCGGATAAATCTGGCATTTCAGAATCCGCTGAATATCTGCGCAGTAATCCGGAAGACTGATGTTTAGATCGACAGGCTGCTCCTGACAGCTGTCGTAAATCACTTCACCGACAGACAGAACCTCGCGGTCGAGCGAATAATCCATAAAGGCCCTCTCCTTTTTTTATTTCTCCGTAATTGTTATTCCGGTCTTGTCTTATTTATGACTTCATGACCAGAAAAAACCGGAGAAGCAGCGCACGGGTCTGCGGACGCCTTCGCGGCGCCGCGGGAAGACCTTTCACAATATCAACATCGCAGGAGGTAACAGAGAAATGAAGGATTCAAAACCGAAAGATAAAAGAGCAGAGCACGAACATGCTTCTCAGACGCCGTACGGCTCCCATTTCGCAAACGGAATCTCTCTCGGCACCGGAGCGTATTTCCGCTACGACGGGCCGGGCGACAGCCGAAGCGAAGACCCCGACGACGATGATGCCGTTTATGGGCTCGAAAACCTGAACGGGATTACCGACGATCCGGATGAACACAGAAGTCTGGAGAACCTGAACGGATTCTCCCATACCGACTGAAAAAGCAAGGCAGGCACCGTCTTTCGACGGTGCCTGCCTTTTCTATATAATATAGTTCTGAGGGGGATTCGGAATTAATACATACCGCCCATGCCCGGGTCAACCGGAGCAGCCGGAGCCGCTGCGGGCTCCTTCTTGTCGGCGACAAGGGATTCGGTGGTAAGAACCATAGAAGCAACGGAGGAAGCGTTCTGCAGTGCGGAACGGGTCACCTTTGTCGGGTCCACAACGCCGAAGGAAAGCATATCGCCGTATTCGTCGGTCATGAAGTTGTAGCCGTAGCCAACCTTGTTCGCCTTTTTAATGGTATCGAGGATAACGGAGCCTTCAAGGCCCGCGTTTGCGGCGATCTGACGGACCGGCTCTTCCAGAGCGCGGAGAACAATCTTCGCACCGGTTTTCATGTCGCCCTCGGATTTGTTCACGAGAGCTTCCACTTCGGAAATGGTGTTGATGAGGGCCACGCCGCCGCCGGCTACGATGCCTTCCTCAACCGCAGCCTTCGTTGCGGCAAGAGCATCTTCGACGCGCATCTTCATTTCCTTCATTTCGACCTCGGTGGCAGCGCCGACCTTGATGACGGCTACGCCGCCCGAAAGCTTCGCAAGGCGCTCCTGGAGTTTCTCGCGGTCGAAATCGGAGGTTGTCTTTTCAATCTGAGCCTTGATCTGCGCAACGCGGTCGGAAATCAGCTTCTTGTCGCCCACGCCGTCGACAATGATGGTGTTTTCCTTGTCCACCTTCACCTGGCGGGCATGACCGAGCTGATCCATGGTAGCATCCTTGAGTTCCAGGCCGAGCTCGGAAGAAATCACCTGAGCGCCGGTCAGGATCGCGATATCCTGCAGCATTTCTTTTCTGCGGTCGCCGAAGCCCGGAGCCTTAACGCCCACGCAGGTGAAGGTGCCGCGGAGTTTGTTCAGAATCAGGGTGCTCAGGGCCTCGCCCTCAATGTCCTCGGCAATGATGACAAGTTTCTTGCCGGACTGCACGATCTTCTCGAGGAGAGGCAGAAGCTCCTGAATGTTGGAAATCTTCTTATCCGTGATCAGGATCGAAGCGTCGTCAATGACCGCTTCCATTTTCTCCGTATCGGTGACCATGTACGGGGTAACGTAGCCGCGGTCAAACATCATGCCTTCCACGACTTCGGAATAGGTTTCGGCCGTCTTAGATTCCTCAACGGTGATGACGCCGTCGGAGGTAACCTTCGCCATAGCTTCGGAAATCAGTTTGCCGATAAACTCGCTGGAAGCGGAGATGGAGGCAACACGGGCGATATCGTCCGGGCCGGAAACCTTCTTCGAGTTCTTTTTCAGGGCTGCCACAGCCGTATCGACCGCAGCCTGAATCCCGTTGCGGACCGCCATCGGATTCGCGCCCGCGGTAACGTTCTTCATGCCCTCGCGGATCAGTGCCTGAGCGAGCAGAGTCGCGGTCGTGGTACCGTCGCCGGCCACGTCGTTCGTCTTGGTGGCAACTTCCTTGACCAGCTGTGCGCCCATGTTCTCATACGGGTCTTCCAGCTCGATTTCCTTCGCAATGGTGACGCCGTCGTTCGTGATGAGCGGAGCGCCGAATTTTTTATCAAGGACAACGTTGCGGCCTTTGGGGCCCAGGGTGATTTTCACCGTATCGGCAAGCTGATTTACGCCTTTTAACAGCGCTTTTCTGGCTTCTTCGCCGTAAATAATCTGTTTTGCCATAAATCTAATTCCTCCATACTAAAAATTATTGGTTTGCTTATTCCACAACCGCGAGAATATCGCTCTGACGGACAATCGTATAATCGGTGCCGTCAAGCTTTACCTCAGTGCCCGAATATTTGCTGGCAATTACCCGGTCGCCTTTTTTGACGTACATGGTAACTTCCTTGCCGTCTACCACTCCGCCGGGTCCGACTTCGATCACGTCGGCAATCTGGGGCTTTTCCTTAGCGGAACCGGCAAGAATAATGCCACCCTTCGTGGTCTCTTCCGCTTCTTCCATTTTGATTAAAACTCTGTCCAGTAACGGTTTAATGGTCATAATATGTCCTCCTTAACAGTATCTGTTTGTTTAGCACTCATCATCCTTGAGTGCTAAGACTATTTTATCTGCTTTGTTTCCAAAAATCAAGTGGTTTTTTACGAAATTGCCTGAGTTAATAATTTATTTACAAATTTATTACACACCCCTGTTCAGCCCTGCTGCGGAACCAGAAAGCGCGCGGAAGCGGGAGCAATTTCGAAAGCGGCGCGGCCGATCTCTCTGGATTCGCCGTCCAGATTTTCTACCAGCGGGCGGGGTCCCGAGATTTCGATTTTTTTGCCGCGGCAGAAGGTTAAAAGCCCGTCGAACTCCTTTGACTGCAGATGTCTGCCCGCCTTATAAAGCTTTAAAAGCGTTGGGATGCGGTAAAACGCCGGTTTCCGGATCAGGATAAAGTCGAGCAGGCCGTCGTCGGGCACGGCCTGCGGCGCGCCGCAGTAACCGCCGCCGTAGTAGCGCCCGTTCCCCACAACCGCCATTAAAAAACAGCCGTTAAAGCTTTTGACTCCGTCTATGGTGATCTGCATTTCATCGCCGATCTTTCCGAGCAGGATCTTCAGCAGAGCGAGGTCATAGGCGGCCGAACCGCTCAGGAACGGCTTGCGCTTCAGCTTCTGCACCTCCAAAGGGACCTTTGCGTCCATGCCGACCGTACAGAGGTTGACGGAAACATCCTCCCCCGAGCGAATGGTATCGACGGTGCGCGGAAGGGCCGCCAGCTGTTTTTCCGGCGAAAGGAAATCCTCCCGCTCCCCAAAGGTTTTGATAAAGTCATTCCCGGAACCGCAGGGAAAAATACCAATTTCCACATTTTCCATGCCGGCTGCACCCGAGGCAATTTCACTGAGCGTGCCGTCGCCCCCCAGACCATAGATTCTCACGCGATCTCCCTTCCCGCCCTCCATGCGCGCAAGCTGCGCCGCATGCTTCGGCCCTTCGGTTATGTAACAGGTAAAATCGATCCCGCGGGAATTCCAGAAATCGCCGATGCGGGGAAAAAAGGCCTCTGCGGCGCCTTTTTTCCCCGCGGCCGGATTGACAATAAATACATATCTCATCTTGTATTCTGCCCCGTTTCCGATGCGGTTATTTATAAAACATATAATACTGGCATTTAATCATTCCGTTATACAGCTTCCGCCGGCGGTCTGCCGCGCAGCCGAAGCAGATTTCAAATGTCTCGTCCGGGCTGATGACCGAATAGCTCCAGCCGTGCCTGCGTTCGAACACCCGGCCCATCGTGCGGTAAAGCTCCTGCGCCTGTTTCAGGTCGAGCAGGCGTTCGCCGTAGGGAGGGTTGCAGATCACGCAGCCGTACTCCCCCTCCGCGCGAAATTCGGAAATATCGCGCTTTTCGGCGTATACCCGATCCGCGACACCGGCCTTGACCGCATTTTCACGCGTGAGAGAAACAGCGGCACCGTCGATATCATAGCCGTGCGCCTGAAACGGCGCATCCGAAATTTCCATGCTGCGCGCGCGCTCCCGCTCCCGCTTCCAGACTTCCGGAGGAATGCAGTTCCACTCTTCCGCCGCAAAACGACGGTTCCTGCCGGGCGCCATGTTCTTCGCATAGAGAGCCCCTTCGATCAGGATGGTCCCGGAACCGCAGAACGGGTCAATCAGGTTTGCGTCGTGCCGAACACGGGAAAGGTAAACCATCGCGGCGGCCAGCGTTTCCCGGATCGGCGCCTCGGCGGAGTTGGCGCGGTAGCCGCGCTTGTGGAGGCCGATTCCGGAAGTGTCGATCATCAGGCTGGCCCGATCCTTCAGAATCAGAAACTGGATCTGAAAGCGGGGTCCTGTCTCCTCAAACCAATTGAGGGAATATTTCTGCTTCAGGCGCTCCACGACCGCCTTTTTTATAATGGCCTGGCAGTCCGGAATGCTGGCGAGCTTCGAATTCAGGCTGGAGCCCTTGACCGGAAACGCATCCTGTTTTCCGATCCATCGTTCCCACGGGAGCGCCCGCACGCCCTGGAACAGTTCCTCGAAGCTGCGGGCCTCAAACTCCCCCAGCCAGACGAGAACCCTCTCGCCGAAGCGGCTCCACAGGTTCGCCCGGGCAAGCATTTCGTCCGAGCCGTCAAAGAGGACGCGCCCGTTTTGCGCTTCCACGCCGGGAGCCTCCATTTTTCTCAGTTCATCTGCCACCAGTCCCTCCACCCCGAACAGGCAGGGGCAGGCAAGTTTATAATTTTCCATTTTAATCTCCACATAAAGAAGGGGCCGCGGGATTGCGCAGCCCCCAATAATCAATTTGTTTTCCCGGAGAAAATCCTTACTCGGCATCCGGCTCCAGAAGACCGTAATTTCCATCCTTCCGGCGGTAGACGACGTTGATCTCTCCGTTTTCCTGATTCCGGAACATAAAGAACTGATGCTCCAGAAGATTCATCTGCAGAATAGCTTCTTCCACGCTGAGCGGTTTGACAAAGAAGCGCTTGGTTCTTACCACATTGTATTCTTCGGGACTTTCTTCTTCGCCGCCCACATAATCACTGAGAAAGGCGTCCAGTGCAGCGGCAGAACGCACCCGTTTATCAAGGCGAACCTTGTTTCTGCGGATCTGGCTGCCCAGAGCCTCGACCACTTCGTCCAGCGCGGCGTTCATCTCGGGACCCGTCGCCTCCGCACGGTAGAACATGCCGCCCGAACGGATCGTAATTTCCACGGTCTGACGGTTCTTTTCCAGCGTAACCACGACTTTGGCCTGAGCATCCTCGTCAAAAATCCGGTCGAACCGCGACAGCTTTTTCTCGGCAAGCTCCTTGAAATTTTCGCGCAGGCTGACCTTGCGCCCCGTAATTGCGACCTTCATGCAAACATCCCCTTTTGCGATATTTGGAAGAATTCCCCTTCACCGCAAGTATACCATATCTTTACCGCAAAAGGAACCGGTTATAACCCGGAATGAAGGGGCGGAAGGACGAAAATTTCACATTTTCCCAGTCAGAGCGTCACGCCTTTGTGGCGTGTGACATGGCAGCCGACGTTGACGGCTACCGGAAGCCCTGCAATGTGCGTCGGGCCCTGCTCAATCTGGACGGCCAGTGCGGTGGTGCTGCCCCCGAAGCCCTGCGGACCGATGTTCAGACCGTTGACCGCCTTCAGCATTTTCTGTTCCAGTTCCGCGTAGTAAGGGTCGGAATTCGGCTGGGAAACCGGCCGGCAGAGGGCCGTTTTGGCAAGCAGCGCACATTTCTCGAAATCGCCGCCGATGCCCACGCCGAGCACCATCGGCGGGCAGGGATTTCCGCCCGCGATGCGGGCCGTTTCAGTGACAAAGCCGATAATATCCTCCACCGAAGCGGAGGGAGTAAACATTTTGATGCGGCTCATGTTCTCGCTCCCGAAGCCCTTCGGGGCAACCAGAAGCGTAAGCTGATCGCCCGGAACGATGCGCACATGCAGCACAGCCGGGGTATTGTCCCCCGTGTTGACCCTGCGAAGGGGATCCCCTACGACGGAACAGCGCAGCAGGCCTTCCACATAACCGCGGCGAACGCCCTCGTTGACGGCATCCTCGAAGCTTCCGCCGACAATGTGAACCTCCTGCCCTAGTTCCGCGAACACAACCGCCATGCCGGTATCCTGACAAACCGGGATATTCAGTTCCCGCGCGGCATCCATGTTGGCGCACAGGTCCGAAAGGATCGCTTTCC
The DNA here is from genome assembly GCA_023460155.1 of Bacillota bacterium. GTDB lineage: Bacteria > Bacillota > Clostridia > Oscillospirales > Acutalibacteraceae > Caproicibacter. Next base: position 7,157 of record JAEWRF010000255.1, read on the forward strand.
CCGTCGGAGAGGTTTCCTCTTGGGCGGCCTGCCCGATTTTTTCCTCAAGATCGCGCGGAAGAATGCGGTTTGCCTCGATGCAGAGGCGCGCAACCTCCGCCGAGATCCGTTCCACATGAATTTCTTTCATAATGCTTCTCACTCCGCTGTTTTTTGTAGGATTCCGCCCGCAATGACCAGTTCGGGCTTTGCCGTAAGGGAAAGCGGGTTTTGCCGGAATACGAGAAGGTCCGCGTCCTTGCCGGGCCGGATGGAGCCGACTCGGCCGTCGATCCCGCAGATCCGGGCCGGATTGATGGTGATCGCACGGAGCGCCTCCTCCGGGTCCATCCCCTCGCGCACGGCGAGCGCGGCGCACAGAGTCAGATATTGAAGCGGAACCACGGGGTGGTCGGTGACGATGGCCGTCAGAATCCCATTTTTCGCAAGGATCCCGGTGGCGGCCGGGGTCAGGTTTTTCATCTCCGGTTTGCAGCGATCGCACAGGAACGGCCCGGAAAGCACGCGCGCGCCTTCTTTTTTAAGACTGTCGGCAACCAGATACCCCTCGGTTCCGTGCACGATGACATAATCCAACCCGAACTCCTTTGCAATGCGGATTGCGGTGAAAATATCATCCGCCCGGTGGGCGTGAAAGTGTACCTGAATCTCCCGCCGGAGAGCGGGTACAAGGGCCTCGCATTTCATGTCGAAATCCGGGGGATCGCAGTCCTCGTCCGTCTCGGCTCGTTCCAGGTCCTCCATGTAGCGTTTTGCTTTCAGCAGTTCCTCCCGGATCAGCGCGGCAGTCGCCATGCGGGTGGAAGGCGATTCGTTCTTGCCGTGGTAAACGGCCTTCGGATTCTCCCCCAGCGCCATTTTTATCGCGGCAGGCGCCCGGACGATCATGTCGTCAATCCGCGTGCCATAGGTTTTCACCGCCGCAAGCTGACCGCCGATCGGGTTTGCGCTTCCCGGACCGGTAAGCACCGTGGTGACCCCCGCCGCGAGCGCTTCCGAAAAGCAGCGGTCAAGCGGATTGATCGCGTCGATCGCGCGAAGCTGCGGAAAGATCGGGTCGGTTTCTTCGTTCCCGTCATCTCCCTCGAAGGTCAGCCCGTCCTCCCACATGCCGAGGTGCGTGTGGGCATCCACAAATCCCGGGTAAACTGCCGCGCCCGCCGCATCAATGACCTGCTCGTCCGACTCCGGTTCAAGCGCATTAGATGAGACCTCACCAATGATGCTTCCCCGCGTGCGCACGGAGCCGCAGGGAATTACATTCCCCTCCATGGGATGAATTTCCGCATTCAATATGAGCATGCTTTTCCTCCAGATCAGTTACAAACAATTTGAATCCGCCAATTTTCCGTAAGGCATAACAAGAGGGCACAGGCCCCTTATACGACAAAAAAGCGGAGTGCGAACACTCCGCAAATCCTTATTTTGCCTGATTGGAGCCCCCGTGCCTTGAAAATCCGCCGCGTTTTGCTTCCATGCACCGTTTCAGGTCGGACATCTTTTCATCGCTTGTCTGCTTGAACTTGGAAAGCATATCTTCAAAGTTGGCAGGCTCGTTGCGCCGGTTGGGCTGCCACTCATAATTCCCCGGCCTTGCCGCCCGCGGCGCGGAAGCGTTCCCCGCGCGATTGCCGCCGACATCGTTGACCCGCTTCATAGAAAGGCTGACTTTCCCCTCGGGCGTTATATTCAGAACCTTAACCTTGACCATCTGGTTTTCAGTTACAAAATCCCGAATCTCTTTTACAAAGGTCGGCGCCACCTCGGAAATATGAACCATGCCGGTCTTTCCACCGGGCAGCTCCACAAACGCACCGAATTTCGTAATGCCTGTGACTTTGCCCTCCAGAATTGCTCCTACCTCAAGCTGCATATGTAAGTGATTTCCTCCTTAGTCAGAACTGTTTAATTTCCGGCTATATTAATAAAAACACGCTCTCCCGGCTTCGCGTAGTTCAGCCCTTCACGGGCTTCCCTCTCGATGTAATCGCTGTTGCCCGTACCCGCACTTAAAGCATGTTTTAAATCCTCGGTTTTAATTTCCTGAATCTGAATCTGCTGTTTTGTCTGGGAAAGCAACCTGCGCTTTTCCTGAATCTGCACCTGCTGGTTGACAAGCATTACAAAAAGATAGGCGGCAAAAACCAAAACCGCCGTGCGCAGCAAAAAGCTTCTATTTGGTTTTGGGCCTTTGATGACTTTCATGATTGTAGAGCACGCCCTTTTTTGCCTTCCTTGTCACCTTTCCGCGCAGAGGCAACCTGTTACCCAGATTATACACTATAATCCCCTGGCGTTTCAAGCATTTTTTTGCGTTTCCAGCTATTTTCACGGCAAAGTTCCCAATCGCCCTGAATTTTCCGCCGAAACAGCGTGCACATCGGCGGGCCGCCCGTTTCAGCGGACGAAGCAGCCAACGGTACAGCAGCCGGGAAATAAAACGGAAAACGCGGTCGGTCACCTGGCCGACCGTAAAATAATAGACAAACCAGCCCGCGGCCTCGCCCGCCAGCAGGTAAAGCCGGATCTCTCCGAAACTGACGGCAAGCGCAAGCAGAAAGGTCAGAAAAGCGGCCGCGACCATATAGAAGACATCCTGAAAAAAAACGGCGCGCTTTTCCGTGTGAAAAAAAGTGCGCCAGATGCGGAACACGTCATACAGCGCCCCGAGGACCACTCCGGCCGCCACCGACACCGCAAACCCGAAAAGCTGGGAGGAAAACGGAGGATTCACGTCTCCTCACGCCCCTTATTTGAGGAGGCGGGAAAAGAAGCCGCCCGCGGGCCGGTTGTCGCTGTACGTCATGGACACGATTTCTCCGCTGAGCGTCAGCTCGCCGGTTTCCATATTCAGCCGGTCGATATGCAGTCCGAACCCCCGGATAACCAGTTCTCCCAGATCGGTATATGCCACGACGGCCTGCTCATCAAAGCTGTCGACGTTCGAAACGCCGGTAGCGGTCAGCGCTTTTCTGTTTTCAAGAACCAGGGTGTGCGGAGTATTCGGCGCCTTCTGTTCAGCCAAAACGATCCCCTCCCGCTTCGATACTATCCAATTAGTATGCAGATGCGGGAAAACATATACTAAAAGCGCCGAATCGGAAATTTTGCCCCGGACAGACCGCTGCTAAATTCCGGCGGAACTGTCGGAGAGAACCTGATAAAGGCTTGAGGCCTCGCCCTTCGCCGCGTATTCCTCCACCGCCATCACCTTTACCCGCAGGCTGCGCGAACCGATTCCGATTTCAAGAACGTCGCCCAGTTTCACCTCGTAAGAGGCGCGAGCAGGCTTCGAATTTACCAAAACCCGCCCGGCGTCGCACGCCTCGTTGGCAACGGTCCTCCTGCGGATCAGCCTTGAAATTTTGAGATATTTATCAAGCCTCATACTTTCCTCCGTCCTGTGTATGCCAAGAACCGGCTCCGGCGCGCCGGCCGCAAATAAAAGCAAAAGGACTGTAACACAACGCCGCCGGTGTTACAGCCCCGAAAAGACACTTCGAAATGGAATTCGATTAAAGAGCAGTGGAGTCTTTGAAAGCTTTGCCGGCCTTGAATGCGGGAACGCGCGAAGCCGGAATGGTGATGGGTGAATTTGTGCGCGGATCGCGGCCCTGACGTTCACTTCTGCTGCGCAGCTCAAAGGTGCCGAACCCTACGATCTGAACCTTTTCATCTTTGGCAACACTGCTGACAATTGTGTCAAGCAACGCGTTTACGGCATTATCGGCGTCTTTCTTCGACAGCCCGGTCTTTTCGGCAACGGCAGCAATTAATTCTGTTTTATTCATATTATTGACCTCCGTTTTTTATTATTCAACAGCATACGCTGAGAATTTCGAATGCTCCGGAGCAATTCTGCAACGGAAAAAGTATCCCTCTATCGCCGGCTTTTATTCGCGGCGTTCGCTTTCGGACTCCCGGAACCGGTTGATAAACCGGTCACACGCGGCGGACAGAACCTGTTCCGCTTCCAGATGCTGCAGCCGTGCGAGCTGCACCGCCGCAAACAGAAGTTCACCGAGCTCTTCCTCTTCGGAGCCGACAGCCTGTCCCAACCGATCGGCGGCTTTTTTAACCCCGTCTACCGCACCGGCAAGATCCGTCGGTTCCCCGGCGGCCTTGGCCGCTTTTTTCTGCACCCGTTCGGAGCGCATCAGAGCCGGAAGAGCTTTGGAAACACCCTCCAGAACCTCCGTGTCCGTTTTTCGGCCGTGCGTCTGCTTCTTGATTGCTTCCCAGTTGGTCAGAACCTCTTCGCTGGTGTCCGCGGTCACATTCCCGAACACATGGGGGTGCCGCACAATCAGTTTTTTTACAATAGAATCAACCACGTCGGCAAAAGAGAAGGAACCCTTTTCCTGTTCCAGACGTGAGTGGAAAACAACCTGTAAAAGGACGTCCCCCAGTTCTTCCTGCAGAAGAGCTGCGTCTTCGCTGTCGATTGCCTCGACCGCCTCGTACGCCTCCTCAAGAAAATTATTGCGTATGCTGGCATGCGTCTGTTCCCTGTCCCAGGGACAACCCTCGGGTGAACGGAGAATCGCCATGACATTCAACAGGTCTTCGATCGTGTAGATCTCTTTACGTTCAAAAAGCAATTTGCCGTCCTCCGCCGTTCCCGCCTGAATTCTCTTGAATATTCTGGCTTTTATTTTACCTTATCCAATTATGTTTTTCAAGTATTTTCGCAATTTTTTGTCCCTTTGGGAGCATCAGAATATCCTGTTTTTTCAATGCGCGGAACCACAGGAGGCAAATTCCGTATAGAAACGCAGCGAGAGCCACGGCAAGGCAGGTCGTAATTTTCCCCGGGAGGATATGAGCGCCCGCCCTCCAGAAAAGCCAGGCCGCCCCCACGGACAGGACGGAAGCAAGCGTCGGCTTTAAAAAGATGGAAATGAAGTTCGGCACCACATTCGTTTCCCGGCAAAGGAAGTAAAGCGCATAAAACGTAATCAGCACATAGCAGACCAGCGTGCCGATCCCGGCACCCATCACGTTGATTTCCGGAATGCCCACAAGCGTATAGTTCAGAATCACCTTTACCGCCAGCCCCAGAACAAGAAGTTTGACGGGAAGATCGACACGGCCCACCGCCTGAAGCATACTGTTGATCGGCGTGCTGGTAGCGGCAAAGATGGCGGCGAGGCCGAGAATAACCAGAATTTTCCCCGTGATCTCCGGCGCGTTGGCCTTTCCGCCGTAGATCAACTCAGCAATCGGGCCGGAAAGAACCGAAAGCCCGAGTCCGGAGGGAATGGTGAGCATTGCCACGATGCGGAGCACCGATTCAATGCTGTGCCGAATTTTTTTCGGGTTGCCCTCCGTCCACGCGGCGGTCACGCTCGGCAGGG
>JAEWRF010000256.1 GCA_023460155.1 Bacillota bacterium
CTTCATGACCGGCCAGCATGCCCAACTCGGCCTCGACCGAGCATCCGTCGATGCCGTAGGGGCTGTGCTTATGGGCGAAATCGCAGATTTCCTTTGTCTTCGCAATATTTACTTCAAAGTCCTCCTGCGAGGCGTCGATCATGACGTTGGTAAAGCCGACAACCACAGCGTGCTTGATCTGTTCCAGATCGGTCGCGTGATCGAGATGCAGGCAGATCGGAACTTCGGGATAGGTGCGCGAAACGCCCCGGACGGTGTCCGCAATGAGTTCCAACGAGCCGATGTATTTTACGGCGCCCAGAGAAGCCATCAGAATGACCGGCGAATTTTTCGCTGCTGCTCCCTGGACAAGACCGACGATTTCAGCCAACGTGCTGAAATTATAAGCTCCGACGGCATAGCGGTTTTTCACCTGGGAATCGTCCAGAGCCAATTTCAGAGAATCGGCGAGAATTTGTTTCATAGTAACTAAAGGCATAGCGGGATCTCCTTTCAATCAGTACCCAATTTTTCAATGAATTCTTTGATCATGCAGTAGGCGCCGTAAATTACGACCTTGTCGTTCAGCTGCGAATAGCGGACCCGATCTTCCGTTACCGGAAGGCACGCATGGCGGGTGATTTCCCGCATCATCGTTTCGTGGAACCACTTGTGCGACTTTGTGACGCCGCCGCCGAGAACAAATACGTCCGGATCGAACAGATTGAACAGATTCGCCAGACCTACGCCCAGATAGTAACCTTCCTGACGGAACAGGCCGATCGCATAGTCGTCGCCCTTTTCCGCCGCGGCATCCAGAATTTTGCCGTTGATCTTGGCCGGATCGTAATCCATGTCTTCAAACGTTATGCATTTAATTCCGGACTCCATATCGCGTTTCATTCTGCGGTTCATCGCGGTGCCCGACGCATACAGTTCAAAGCATCCGCTGCCTCCGCAGCCGCAGGCCAGACCGTGATAGTTCACGGTCATATGCCCAAACTCTCCGGCGGAGCCGCTGTGCCCGCGGTACAGCTCACCGTTCTGGACGATCCCGCCGCCGCAGCCCGTGCTGACGGTCATATAAAGAACGTTCTGCATGCCGCGGGCGACTCCGACACGCTGCTCCGCCAAAGCGCCGAGGTTTCCGTCGTTGTCCAGACGGACGGGAACCTGAAATTCAGCGGCAAGCCTCGGCCCCAGCGGGAAATTGTGCCAGCCCATCAATGGTACGTCCAGAATCACTCCTGTCCGGTAATCCAGAGGGCCGGGAGCGGCCACGCCGACGCCGATGAGATCTTTTTTGCTGATTCCGGCATGATCCAGAACGGTTTGCGCGGCCATTAATGTATTGCCGTAAACTGCATCTTCTCCGTTGTAGGTCTGGGATTTCGTCACGAAAAAGAAATCGTTCACAGGTTTGCCGTCTTCCGTAAAGACGGCGCTTGTTGTTTTCGTCCCGCCGATGTCAAGTACCAGATAGTATTTAATAATGTATCACCAGTCTTCTCCAGAAGAATCCCGATCTCTGTGAATCAATCCTTCTTTGCGTTTTTCTGAGCCATATCCAGCAAAACCGCCAGAATAATGATGGCGCCGATAACAACCTGCTGCCAGTAAGCGGAAATGCCCATCAGGGTCATGCCGTTGTTGATGACAGCGATGATCGCGACACCGAACATTGCGCGGGCGATGGAACCGGAGCCGCCCAGCAGCGACGTTCCGCCGAGCACCGTGGACGCGATTGCGAACATTTCAAAGCCGACGCCCGTTGCAGGATGTCCGTTGTTGATTTTGGAAGCGGCCGAGATGCCGGCAAGACCTGCGCAGATGCCGCAGATCACGTAGCACTCCAGCGTTACACGCTTCACGTTGATGCCGCACATATGCGCAACCTGCGGGGCGGAACCGACGGCGAAAACCTGACGGCCGAAGACGGTTTTTGTAAGGATAGCGTGAAAAATGGCAACTACGATAATGGTGAAGATAACCAGAATCGGGATCATGCCGTTCGGGAACAGCCCGTTCTGAATGATACGGCCGGAGCCAAGTACCGCGAACGAATTCGGCAGGCCGTAAACAGGGCCGCCGCCGGAGATGATGTAAGCAAGGCCGCGCAGTGCGCTCATCATTGCCAGTGTGCAGATCATCGGAACCAGGAAGCGGTAAGCGACCAGCCAACCGATGAAAGCGCCGAGAATCGCGCCGACTACGATGCCGACCAGAATTTCAATGGCCATCGCGCTGAAAACACTCAGCTCACTGCCGATTTTCAGACAGATCTGCGCCGCGACAATGCCGGTGATGGCCATCGTGGAACCGACGCTGATATCGATGCCGCCGAGGATGATGACGTAGGTAAGACCGGTTGCGAGCAGTGCGTTCAGGCACATCTGGCCCAGAAGGTTCATGATGTTGTTGGGGGTGAAGAACATGTTGTTGCCGAAGGTGAAGCCAATCACCAGAGCAATCAGTACCAGAACGACGATGTTATCGCCAATAAGCTTTTTGATTTTTGCAGTGTCCATATTTTTAGTCCTTTCTTATAAAGATCCTCTTCATAACAGAATATTTCGACGGCATACATCAAGAGGCATCCGACGTTGAGCTTGCCAAACTAATCAGATTTACTTCGTTGATTTCTTCGGCGCTCAGTTCCCCGCTGATTCTTCCCTCGCGCATCACATAGACACGGTCGGCGATGCCGATAATCTCAGGCATTTCGGAAGAAACCATAATAATGGAACCTCCGTTTTCGACGAACTCGTTCATCAGTGCGTAGAACTCCGAACGCGCATTGACGTCAATCCCGCGGGTTGGCTCATCCAGGATCAGTATTTTCGATTCAGCGGCCAGCCAGCGGGAAAGGATTACTTTCTGCTGATTGCCGCCGGAAAGGTTCCTTGTGGGAGTATTGATGCTGGGAGCTTTGATGCTCAGGCGCTCTTTATATTCCTTACTGACCTTTTTCTCCCACTGCAGATTCACAATGCCGTTCTTGGCGTGTGCGGGCAGATTCGGCAGGCCGATATTTTCATGAATCGACTTGGCGAGCAGCAGACCGGTGCGACGGCGGTCCTCCGTTACAAAACCGATTTTTCTCCGGATTGCGTCTTTCGGCGCCGGAAGTTTGACTTCTTCGCCGTAGAGGAATATTTTCCCGGAAGTCAGCTTTGTCGCGCCGAAAATTGCTTCCAGTGTTTCCGTCCTGCCGGCACCCACCAGGCCGGAAAACGCGACGATCTCGCCTGCGTTTGCATGAAAGCTGATATCTTCAAACACACCCGTTTTGCACAGATGTTCCACGCGGAGCATCTCTTCTTTCGGGGTATGCTTATGTTTGTCATAGTAGTCGTTCAGTTCACGGCCGACCATGCTGTTGACAATCTGCTTTTCCGTAACGTCTTTAACTTCGTAAGTCTCCACCAGATGACCGTCCCGAAGAATTGTGACGCGGTCGCAGATAATCGGCAGTTCAGCCATGCGGTGTGTTACATAGATCATCGTCGTGTTTGCAGCCTTCATTTTCCGGATCTGCGTAAACAGCGAATCGATCTCCGCCTCCGACAGGGAGGATGTGGGTTCGTCGAGGACGACCACCTTAGCGTGCTTTGAAATGACCTTCGCAATTTCAACCATCTGCAGCTGTGCGGCAGATAATGTAGAACAAAGCGTCTTGGCTTTAACTTTCAATCCCATTCCGTCCAGGACGGCCTGGGCATCAGCTTCCATTTTTTTGCGGTTCAGCAAACCGCTCTTGGTCTTCGGTTCGCATCCAAGGAAGATATTCTCTGCTACTGACAGGTGCGGGGCAATACTTGTTTCCTGCTCGATAACGGCAATTCCGGAATCCAGAGCATCTCTCGGAGATTTAAATTCGCATTTTTTGCCATTCAGATAAATTTCACCATTTGTAGCGGTATAAATAGCGGCAATGATTTTGATCAGGGTAGATTTTCCGGCGCCGTTTTCGCCTACCAGCGCGTGGCACTCGCCGGGGTAAAAATCGATGCTGATATCCGTCAATGCCTTTACGCCAGAAAATTCTTTATAGATGTTCTTAACTTGTAAGGCCGGCTCCATAATTCATCCTCCACATCTTATTTCCCTCGATTAGTTAATCAGCACAGCCCCTAAAGGAGGTGGTTTTTTCTGGGATTATCTAAAACAAGAACGCCCAAATAGAAACCTACCTGGGCGTTCAGATTAGATCTCAGCAGTTAATCTCTGTGAACTTTGTTGGGAATGAAATTCCCGTTCAAAAGAAATTACTTCAGGTATTTCGAAACGTTGTCTGCAGTAACAAGGGTAGGTGTCAGTTCGTTGTCTTTCTCAGCAACCTTGCCGGTTTTGAAGTATTCGGCCATCTTGTCTACGATGCCAGCGCCGATTCCGTGAGGATCCTGAGCAACATCGGCAACCCAGGTCTTACCGACCTTCTTGGTATCTGCAATGTATTTGCAAGCGGTCTCGCCAGCGTCGAAGCCTACGATCTTTGTGGATGCGCCCATGGACTGAATCGAGGAGAGAGCGCCGTAGCCGGTAGGATCACCAACAACGAATACATAGGAAAGTTTGCTGCCGTACTTTGTGACGAGGTCCTGCATGATGTCGGAAGCCTTGGACTGGTCGTCGTTTGCATCCTGAGAAGTTGCAAGTGTGATCTTCTTGCCGCCCGCGATGCCTGCCTTGATGGTGTCTTCAAAGCCAGCCTGACGGTCGATGCAGGACTGAGCGGAAGCGTAGGTGATGCAGGCAACAACGTCGCCGTCCTTAACCTGGCTCAGAATGTACTTACCGGCAACCTCGCCGCCAGCTTTGTTGTTCGTGCCGACGAAAGCCTGGTACTGGTCAGCATATTTTGAATCCAACGTGCAGTCGAATGTAAACATCGGAATCTTTGCAGCGTTTGCATCTTTGAATGCCGGAACAACGCCGGCCTTGTCGTTGCAGGAAAGGGCAATAGCGTCATATTTGCCTGCTACGTATGTGTTGATCAGGTCGGTGCATTTTGTAGCGTTGAGCTGCTGATCGCCGAACGTGGTATTCTTGATTCCCAGTTTCGCGCACTCATCTTTGATACCTTTTTCAACGGTCTGATAGAATGCGTCGTTCTCTGTGCCGACAATGAATGCGAGTTTCAAAGAGGTGATGTCCTTCGCGCCGGTGGTTGCAGCAGCAGACGAAGCATCAGCGGTGGAAGCGGTGCTTGCAGCAGCCGAGGAAGCGGTATCGGTCGAAGCCGCAGAAGCAGCACCAGCCGAAGATGTCGAAGCGGCACCGGAACTTCCGCATCCGGCCAGAGATACTACCATGGCAGCTGCCATAGTCAGAGCAATGAGATTTCTTTTCATTTTACGTCCTCCCTTAACATTGTGAATAGTAAATTTGATTTACTTTTCGGTTGTTAATATACATCCTGCGCACGAGTTTGTCAATACAGTTTACTATTTGCATTTCACTTTCTTTCATTTTTTATAATCAAACCCATACGTTTTTGTGCAATTCGCCCATTCTTCCGAACCACTTTTTCACTGTCATCACTCCTTTGTGCTCCCCTTGCTAAACAAATTTTTCTTTTAGGAATGCAAGCGATTTCTGAAGATTTTTATTCATCGTAACCTCGTCGGCCCCATCGGTCAGGTCGCGCCAAAGGTGAATGGGCTTTGCAATTTCTCCGCCCGCGCGAAGAAAGGGTTCGATTACAACGGCTTTTTCATAATGGATGTCGCGGAGCGCCTGCCCGATCTCGCCCCAAGGGAGCGAGCCCGTGCCGGGCAGCTTCCGGTTGCCCTCTCCCACGTGGAAATGGCCCAGTTTGCCGCCCGCCAGGCGCAGAGCATCCGGGATATTGTCCTCTTCAATATTCATATGGAAGGTGTCGAGCAGAAGCTTTACATTTTTGCTCCCGACGCGGCTTACGTATTCAAGACCTTCCTTGCAGGTGTTCAGAATATAGCTTTCAAAGCGGTTCAGGACCTCCAGCGAGCATTCGACGCCGAGAGCCTCCGCGGCCCTGGCGACTTCCCGCATCCCGGGGATGCTGCGTTCCCATGCGGCTTGTTTGTCGGTTTCCACAAAATCACCGGGCCAAAAGGAATACATAGCGCCCGCGAGCGAGCGTGAACCGATAAAGTCCATCCGTTTCATGATTTCCGTAAGATAGGCGACCCCTGCTTCGCGGACGGCGGGATCTTTGGAGGCCAGATCGTACTTTCTTGCTGGTCCGATGTTTGCCGTCAGCCCCAGGTCCAGTTCCTGTGAGATGGCTTTCAGTTCCTCCAGCTCTCTGCGCGTCATGTCGTATAAATGGTTTGCTCCTATTTCCATTAGATCAAATCCGGCGGTCTTGACTCGACGGGCCGTCAAAATATAGTCGCAGGACCAATCTTTTCCCCAGTAATGGTAGAGCACGCCAAATTTCATATCATTTCACCTCGTACAATGAAGTTACAATACCGAATCCAGAGCGCGAATTTGGTATTGTGAATGTAGGGGATGGAAATATTCTCTGAAAAAGGATGTTAATTTCTTGCGCTTGTCCACGAAAATTGCCATTGCCTATTTTTTGTCTTTGGACATTCTGTATTTCGGCTCTGATCTCTGCAGGCACTATCTATATATGACAAATTTTTCTGCAATTTTTCAACATAAAACCTGCAAAACGCTCAAGTTGGCTTCCTTGCTAAGTTTAAAATAAATTTCGTATTGAGCAATTGTGCACGTGCACTATAGTAATGCAAGTTTACTTTTTCTACAGACTTTAGTATATCGCGGGGTATCAAAACATTCAATAAACAAAAATCACAATACTACATCACTCATTATAGACTAAATAACCAAATCTGTGATTCCGGAGATTAATTATATTGTGCTCGTAGCTATTTTCTGTTATACTATGGCCAGAATCCTTCCCTTTTGCGTAAAAAGTGTGTAAAATGAATTAAGTCAGCACCGTACAAAGTGGGTATCGACGGATTTTCAGTCCGATGCTTGCGCGGGACAAGAACAAAAGCGGAGGAATCCTTCCGAATTCCGGGCATTTTGGGCTCAGGCTCCGCACAACAGGCGATGCTAGGGCGGCGCGTGCGAATTGTGCGGCGTGCCTTAAAACACAAATGGTGCTGAAAGATAGTTTTCCCGGCTGACCCCGGGAAAAGTACCCCGTGTCTTAAAATCATCATCGTATTAAAGAGGCGAGCTGGAATGGCCATCACCATCAAACAGATTGCGGATCTTGCCAACGTTTCCCGGGCAACCGTCGATAAAGTGATTCATAACAGGCCCGGGGTAAAGGAAAAAACAAAAGCCAAGGTACTTAAAATCATTAAGGAAGTGGATTACCAGCCGAATATCATCGGGAAGGCACTGGTCAGCTCCAAAAAAGCAAAAAAGTTCGGCGTGATCCTTACGCCGGAATACAATCCGTTTGTTCATGAACTGCTGCAGGGAATCCAGAAGGCAAACGAAGATTTTTCTCCGTTTGGAATCGAGATCGAAACCAAGATGCTCACAACGCTGGAACCCGCCGAACAGATCAGCATGCTGAACGATTTTTTATACCGGGGCTTTGCGGGCATCGCGGTATTCCCCCTCAATGACATTCAGGTCATTAAGCGGATTAATCAGATCATTGAAAGCGGAATCGCGGTGGTTACCTTTAACTCGAAAGTGGAGGGGATCAACGACCTCTGCTTTGTCGGGCAGGATCATTACAAGGGAGGACGCACCGCCGCCGAGCTGCTGAATAAATTGGTCCCGCAGAAAAGCAAGGTCTGCGTCATCATCAGCTCAAAAAAGCTTTCCTGCCACACCGACCGGCTCCGCGGCTTTCAGGATAAGCTGGCCGAATGCGGAACCTCCATTCAGGTCGTCGATATAGAGGAAAACCAGGACCGCAAAGAAGACGCCTTCCAGATCACGCTGAACAGCTGCAACAAATACCCGGATCTGGCCGGCATTTATATTTCCGGCGGCGGCGTCGGAGGAATCGGTTCGGCGTTGGACTTGATCGGTGCTTCGAAACGAATTAAAGTGGTGTGCCACGATCTGACGCCCGATTCCTGCCGGCTGCTGAAATCCGGAACCGTGGATTTCGTTCTCGGCCAGAACCCTTACGAACAGGGCTATCAGATTCTGAAGGCGCTGTTTGACGATTTAATCATGAACACCTTGCCGAAATCACATTTTTTTGAAATCCCGATCACCGTCACAACGGAGGAACTGCTTCCTTCGGACGAATAACAATAAAAGCGCATCGGACCGTCTCAGGATGACTGCCGATGCGCTTTTTGGGCTGGAGCTGGCTCTCGCCTCGCGGCAGACCAAAACATCCCGCTCGCGCTTCAAACGCGTGCGCTAAGCCTGCGATTAAAAAAGACTTAATACGCGAATTGCGTCCGGACTCAGTCTGGGATGCGCCCGGAGGGACTCGGGTAGTGCTTGCCTTGCCCCGCGTCCCGCGTGCCCCTGCACAGGGAAACGAATCAGGTCTGCTATCTTGGGTCCACCGGGCTGCACCTGGGTTCTCGCTTCGCGGCAGACCAAAAAAATAAGACAGAGCTTTTGCTCTGTCTTATTTTTTTGGTGCGCCCGGAGGGACTCGAACCCGCGACCTTCTGATTCGTAGTCAGACACTCTATCCAGCTGAGCTACGAGCGCATATGCCGTCTATAAATGACAGCTTTACTATTATATTAGATTGGCGGACAAAAGTCAAGGCTTTTCCACAGATTCCGGTGATTCCGGGAAAGCGCCTTCCCGCCCGCTCCCGAAGCGGACGGGAAAACAAACCTGCCGGTCCTTCTTAACCCTGCGATTCCGGCGGACGCTTTTGAGCGCTGTCCGAGAACATTTTCTGCAAAGTTGCGGGATCCGCCACTCCGGTCACCGTGATTCCGTTCAGGTACTGGAAGTCCTTTACGCTCTGCTGAGTGGCCTCTGCGTAGAGGCCGGAGGGAGCAACAAACATGTAGCCGAGCGTCTGCAGCCGCTTCTGCATCTTCAGGACGTCGTCGCCCTGCATGCCGAACTTGATCGTCTGGTTCAGGTTCAGTCCGGAGGAGGTGGAATTTGAAGAGGCGGAAGAGGAAGCAGTGCCCGAGCCCGGGGTTGAGGAGGTATTCTGCAGCAGCTCCGGGTATACCGTTCCGGCCATAAAGCTGACGGCGTCCACCAGTTCCGAGCCCTGCAGCTGCATCAGGGAATTGTCCATCTCATAGACCTTTCCCTTTTGTACGGCGGTCAGCTTTTTGGCTTCCGCGGATGCGGTCAGCTGGTCCTTCACACCTTTTGCACAGAAAATATACTGCGGGTTGGCAATCTGCAGTTCGGAAACGGAATATTTGTTCTCCGAGTTGCCGGACGCGACATTGGTAAGCCCGGCGGATTCGATCAGTTTGCTCTGCAGCGTATCGCCGGTGGCGGCGGAGCCGTTCGCGTCGTAAAGATAGACGGCCGTAACCGGCTGAGTGCTCTGCGGCACCATGCGCGTAATGTCGTCAAGGGTCTGCAGCATTCCCTTTGCCATCTTCTGGCCCTTGTCGTTTCCGGTACCCGAGCCCATCAGTGCTTCCCCGACCTGTGAATAAAGACGGGCAAGATCGTCGCGGCCGGTCGCCGGCTTGAGCGTCAGGACCGTGATGCCGTCCTTGCTCATCGCATCCTTCTGCCCCGAAGTGAGAGCCGAATCGGTAAACACCAGATCCGCGCCGAGCTGTTTGATCTTGTCGGCGTCGTCGGCTGTGACGTTCGGCAGGACGGAGAGATCGCTCTGAGCGCATTCGGCACTTTTCGCCTTGAGCTGCGTCTCATAGCCGAGCGCAAGGATTACGGACGCGGTGTTCGGGGACAGGACCACAGCTCCGGCGGGCTGTTTGGAAATGGTGACGTCGCCGATGGTAACGGGATATTCCTTCACGCTCGGGCCAGTGGGAAGTGCGGCCTGATTTGCGCAGCCCGCAGCCATCCCGGCAATCAGCAGCGCGCTGAGAATCGTCGCCGCAATCTTTTTTAACATGATCTTGCTCCTTTCGTCGCGTACGGTTCAGTCCAGAGGCAGCCCGCGGCGGACGCGCGCCTCTACGAAACGGACATACTGTTTGGCGCAGCGGGGGGAACGCCCACCCCTACCGATCGCCCATCGCTCGGCTCCCGCCTCCAGCTGGGGAAGCTCAACCTTCAGCCCGCGCTGACCCGCAAGACGGCGGACGATCATCAGAAATTCCTTCTTATCCGGAAGGCTGAAACTGATGGAGAGCCCAAACCGGTCGGCAAGCGAAAGGCTTTCCTGAATGGTGTCTCCGCGGTGGATCTCATCGCCTTCCCGGTCGGAGAAGGTCTCCCGCAGCAGATGCTTCCGGTTGGAGGTGGCGTAGATCAGCGTATTCTCCGGCCGGGCCGCAAGGCCGCCTTCCAGAACGGCTTTCAGCGAAGCGTACGTGTCGTCCTGGCGGGAGAAGGAAAGGTCGTCGATAAATATCACAAATTTCATGGGCAGGCCCGCGATCTGATCGACCAATAACGGAAAGTCGGAGAGGGATTCCTTCGGCATTTCGATCATGCGCAGGCCCTTCGGATAATATTCGTTCAGAAGTGCTTTTACGGTGGAGGATTTACCGGTTCCCCGGTCGCCGTACAGCAGGCAGTTGTTGGCCGGCAGTCCGTTCAGGAACGCAAGCGTGTTGTCCACAGCCATTCCCCGTTGTTCCTCATAGCCCTTGAGGTCTTCCATTTGGGTCGGGTCCGGATGCGCGACCGGCGTGATCTTTCCGCCCCGCCAGATGAACGCGCGGTAGCTGGCAAACATGCCGCATCCGTTTTTGCGGTAGTAGTCCGCCAGATTTTCCGCCAGACTTCCGGCGCCGCGGAACGGTTCCGCGGGCTCGCCCGTCTTCCAGAGCGGCAGTGCCAGAGCCTCCAGTCCTTCGAAGCCGCAGCCTGTTAGAATCTTCTCCGGCGTGATGGACGCGGCGGAACGGATAATGCCGAGGTCGCGCTCCGCGGCGGAGCGCATCGAAGGGGCGAAATCCGTCTGCCCGGACGCGGCGGTCAGGGAAAAAGCGTTTTCGTCAAAGAGCGCGGTTTCCGTAAACGACTCCGTAAAATTGTCGCTTCCGTTCCGGTCGCACAGAGCGGCGAAGAAAGCGCCCCACGCGTTCAGGAACTCCTGTTCGGAGCCGCCCACGGACCAAAGAAGCCGGTAAAACGCGCCGGGGACCGTGCGCTCCAGAATCCCTTTATAAATGGAAAGCGACGCAAGCGCCATCGCTTCCTGCCTGATTTCCTTCATTGTACTGATTCTCCAGTTTTTTATTGTAGGATACCCTGTTATTTTACGCTGGAACGATGTATTATGTCAAGTTGCGGGGAAAAATCGGTTGCGCACGATCGGCCGTTTTATTATAATGGAAGTGGATTTTTCAGTTTTCCTGAGGAAGATATTTCATAAATACGGAAAAGAGGACGTCATGAAATTCTCAAAGCGTTGGGGAGCGGTCCTGCTGGCCGTCCTGGCAGTCCTGCCGGCCGGCGGCTGCGGCGGAAATCCGGACGCCGGGCTTTTGTTCCGCGAGGCAAAAGCAAACTCGGCACAGATCAAAAGCTGCAGCGCGACAATGGAAAGCACGCTGGTGTTTGACGTGGACGGGAAGAAGTACACCGCCCTGTTCTCCAATCAGATTCAATATACCGCGAATCCGTTCGCACTGAAATCGGTGCAGACCTCTCAGAATGACGGCCCCCCCTCGAAGACCACCGGCTATACGGTCACGCAGGACGGCAAGCTCTGGTTCTATTGTGAAAACGGCAGCGGGTGGCAGAAATCGGCCGTGCCCAACATGGATACCACGCCCGGCGCGCAGGTGGATATTCTGCGGCTGACCGGCTATGCGACCGGCGAAAAATACGTGCGCCGGGAAGACCTGAATTCCCGGCAGGTCCATAAGCTGGAGCTGACGATGAGCAGCGAGGTTCTGCGCAGCATGGTGGAATCCATCGTTGCTGCCTCCGGCATGGGGAACGGCTCCAAAACCATCGTGCAGACTTTACTGGACAGCGCGCAGCCCGTCTATGCGTATGCCTACGTCGACGCGCAGTCGGGCCAGTTTGCCCGGCTGGAGTGCGACATGTCCGACGCGCTGGACGGCGTTTTCCAGAATATCGACGGGAACACAGTGAAGGTTCACGTGGAAAAGGCCTCCATTTCGGGCAATGTTACCGGCATCGGCGCTTCCGCAGCGTTTTCCCTTCCCGCCGGTGCGGCCGCGGCTTCCTCCGTGGAGGCCAGCGGCTGAGCAAATCTCCTTTCCTTCTATGCAAAAAGCCCTTATCGGTTTTACCGGTAAGGGCTTTTCTGGCGGAGACGGTGGGATTCGACTCGCGGCGCGCTACGCGCCTTGGTCGGTCGCGGAAGATTCCCCCACTGTGTGGGGAAAAATGTCACGGAGTGACAAAGAGGGGCGGAGCAGCCAGCTCTGATGTGTCACAGGCACGTCATTCATTCCCGCTCCCCTTTGAATCCCCTAAAATTGCTAAAAAATAACAGTCCAATCACAAGGATTGAACTGTTATTCTGGCGGAGACGGTGGGATTCGAACCCACGAGACCTTGCGGCCTACCTGATTTCGAGTCAGGCCCGTTATGACCACTTCGATACGTCTCCAAAGGGATTTTACGGTTTATCTATCGATAAAACGTGCTTTATTATTGTATAGGGCACCGGCAAAAAAGTCAAGCACTTTCTCAAAATTGCCCTATGGCGGTGGAGATTCGGACAGGTTGTCAGCGGACACAGCCCGTTCTGAGGTACCCTGCTTTAGTCGGCTGCATTTTCTTTTAAAATTCCTTTAAAAGTCTATGTTATTTCTATTGACAAAATTGAAAAAACGCGGTACAACTATATCACGCTAATATATATCGAAGTGATATATAACGGAATGATATGTGGAGGATTCTATGACAGAATACATTCTGCTTGGTTTTTTAATGGATCGGGATATGACCGGATATGAAATGAAACAGCATATGAGCATCAGCACGTCCTATTTTGTCGACGCAAGCTACGGGAGTATTTATCCGTCACTCAAGCGGCTCGGGCAAAAAGGGCTCGTCGAATTGAAGGAAACCGTGGAGAACGGAAAGCTGAAGAAAATCTATTCCATCAACGAGCAGGGAAAAGCGGAGTTTCTTAAGTGGCTGGAATCCCCGATTTTGACATCGAATACCGATCTTTCCTCCGCTCTGGCAAAAGTGTTCTTCTTCCGCCACCTTCCGAAGGAGAAGTCCGCTGCCCTCATCGAGCAGTGTGTCCGGGATCTTGCGTGTTACAAAAAAAGCCTTGTGGAGCTCAGGAGCAAGGTAGCGGATCAGGCGGACCCGTTTGAGCTTTGCACCCTTGATTTTGGGTTGGACTGCTATGATTTTACAATACACTGGTGCAGCGAGCATCTGCTGAATAAGGCGGAATAGCCGGTGCGGCTTCATTATTAGAGAGAAAGGTGCCGATTCTATGAAAGCATATCTTATTTCGGACGGGGACTACAATACCGCGACTTACCAAAAGCTCTCCGCTGCCGTAACAGATTTTTTCAAAAAGCGCGGTTTTGAAATCGAGCGGAAAAGCATAAAAAAAGGCGAGCTTCACTTCTGCGTCGGCTGCTACGGGTGCTGGACGAAAAAGCCGGGGGAATGCGTCATCAACGACGGAATGGCCCAAATCAACCGAACCTTCAACGGCAGCGACGTCGTTGTTTATCTCAGCCCGATCGTCTTCGGGCAGTACAGCCCGAATATGAAAAACGCAATCGACCGCTGGCTGCCCAACGTGCTGCCCCTGTTTATTGCCAAACCCGACGGCACAACGGGGCACCCTCCGCGTTATTCGTCGGCGCCGAA
This sequence comes from Bacillota bacterium, assembly GCA_023460155.1. GTDB lineage: Bacteria > Bacillota > Clostridia > Oscillospirales > Acutalibacteraceae > Caproicibacter. Next base: position 13,873 of record JAEWRF010000256.1, read on the forward strand.
GAGGGTCGTCATCGGCTACGGCAGCTCGGTTTCGCAGGAGGATGCGCAGCTTTTCACTTCGGTGGTAAAACACCGGCCGGCCATTGAAGCTTTTATCTATTCCGATCATGACGACAGCATCGCAGAGCGTCTGGAAAAAGTAAAGCTGGAAAGGATGGCGAATTAATCATGACGAAAATTGTTTTGCTGAGCGGCAGCCCGCATCTTAACGGCTCCACTTCCCTGAAAATGCTCAATTTGCTGAAAGGCAGGCTGGACGCCGATTTCAGCGCCGAAGTCGTCGAGGCGGGAAAATCCATTTTACAAAATACTCAGCAGCAGGATTATCTCCGGATGGATGCGGCGGACGCGATTGTGATTGCTTTTCCGCTTTATGTCTACTGTCTGCCGGGCGCGCTGACGGAATTCCTGGTCGGCTACAGCGAACACCGGAACAGTATGGGGAAACCGGCCCCCAAAAAAGTCTATGCCGTTATTAACTGCGGCTTCCCCGAATCCCGCATTAACGACGACGCCGCGCATGTGATCAAGCGTTTTTGCCAGGAGGTCACCGCCTCCTACCGTTTCAGCGTGATGATCGGCTGCGGCGGCATGCTCCAGCCGCTGAAGATGCTGCCCTCGGTTCAAAAAACATGGAGAGACATCGGCTCGGAATTTAATGAGATCATACGCGACATACGGGAGGGCGGAACCGAACCGGCTGATATCCATCTGGATTCCAGGCTGCCGAAAAAGCTCTTTTACCGAATCGGGCAGACGAATTTTGCCGTAATTGCGAGAATGAACGGGGTAACAAAAAAGCAGCTTTTTAAAAAGCCGTATCTGCAGGAAAAAATCGGCGGCTAATGAAAGATGCAGGCCGTCGAAAACCTTGGCACCCGGCGTTTGCCGGGTGCCCTTTTTGTCTTCGTACGCGGCTCTATCGGCATTCTTCCCCGCCCGCGCGGCCGGGTTTTGCAAAAATGCCCGACCGGTCCGGATCCCACTCCTTTGACGTAAGCTCTATCAGAAGTTCCTCCGCTGCGGAGAGCGTCGCCGCCGCGCAGAGTACAAAAATAACGGCACGCGACTGCGTCAGGAACAGGGACAGCGGATAGCAGAACAGCAGCAGCCCGGTGAATTTATTGGCATACGTATGCAGAAATCCAAAACTTCCGAACCGGCGTTTAGCCGCCGCGGCCGCCGCCAACCGCAGAAGGGCAATTCCGGCGACCCAAAGCAGCACGGCGATTCCCGGTTTTACCACCGGGTAAAGGCGGAACAGAATTACGGCGAAAAAGGAAAGATCCGCGGCGGAGTCCAGCCGCGCGCCCAAGGCGCTTTCCGCATGCAGATGCCGGGCCAGCCAGCCGTCCAGCACATCCGTCAGACCGGCGCCAATATAAAACACGGCGAACGCCGTCCCCGGTACCGGCGGGGACAGCAGAAGCGCGGTAAGGATAAAGCGCATTCCTGTCACAAGGTGCGGAATTGCTTTCCGATTCATTGGCGGCCTCCTCCCGATGATTTCTTTCAGCTTACCGTATTTCCCGAAAAACAGCAAGCACTCCGTAAAAAAGTTCCTCTTTTGGAGGTCCCTCCAATATGGTACAATAAGGAAAACAGGATGGAGGCTTGCCGCATGGGAGAACTGCGCAAAATCCCCGGTGTAGGGGAAAAAACCGAACAGGACCTGATCCGGCTGGGCTACCCGACGATTGCGTCGCTGAAAGACGCGGAGCCGGAAAAGATGTACGAGCGCGACTGTCTGGAACGGAACGCCGTCATCGACCGATGCCAGCTTTATGTTTACCGCTGCGCGGTATATTTCGCCTCCACGCCGAACCCGGAACCGGAAAAATGCAAGTGGTGGAACTGGAAGGATTAAAAACGCATGGCGGAACATCTTGCCGCGTTCCTGCGCGGCGTAAACGTGAACGGCAATAAAATCAGCATGGCGGCCCTGAGAGAAGCCTTTGTGGGCATGGGCTTTTCCGACGCGCGCACGGAGCTGAACACCGGAAACGTAATTTTTTTGACACGGGCAGTGCCCGAAGACAGGACAGAGGTTGACAGGCATACCAACAGAGCGCCCTCGCCTTCGGATGATCCGACTTTCCGGGACTTGAAGAAGCGCATCGAGAACGGACTGAAAGCAGCGTTCGGCTACGACGCGCCTGTTTTCCTTCGCGGCGTCCCGGAACTGGAAGCTCTGCGGGACGCCGCCCAGGCGCTTTCCGTGCCGGAGGGCTGTCATCTCTATCTGCTGCTCTGCGGCAGCGCCGCGCTTCCGGCGGAGCTGGAAGCTCTGTTCGCCTCGTTGCCGCACGGTGAGAACGAGTCTTTCCTTCCGGCGGCGGGCGACGCGTTCTGGATCGTACCGAAGGGCGAAACGCTCTCCTCCCCTTTCGGCGCAAAGGCACTGGGGGCGGCGCGCTTTCGGAATCAGCTCACCTCACGCAACTGGAATACGGTTGAAAAGGTGCTGGGGCGGATGGGGCATGAATAAAATTGTTTCTGCGGCCTGAACGACTGACAGATTTGGAGGCGGAATCGATGCGGGATTATTTTATCCGGACGGAACGTACCGGCTTTTCCAAATGGAGCGTGGAAGACATTGCCTTGGCGAAATCCCTGTGGGGAGAAAAAGCGGTTACCAGGCTGATCTGCGCAAGCGGAAAATTCACGGAGCAGGAGATTCTGCAGCGGCTTGGCCGGGAAATTGAAAACGGCCGGAAATTCGGGGTTCAGTACTGGCCGGTCTTTTGCCTGAAAAGCGGGGATCTGATCGGCTGCTGCGGTCTGCGGCCGTACAGCGGAAAAAAAGACTGCTATGAGCTTGGGGTTCACCTGAGAGAGAAATTCTGGGGAAAAGGCCTTGCAACGGAAGCAGCGAAGGCGGCTGTTGAGTATGCAGCGGCCGTTTTAAAGGCGGAAAGCCTTTTTGCCGGTCATCACCCGGAAAATACCGCGTCGAAAAAGGTTGTGGAAAAATTGGGATTCCATTATGAGGGCGACGAGTATTACGCCCCTACCGGGCTGTATCACCCGTTTTACCGGTGCCGCCTCCGAACAGAATAACCTTCTTTTTTGATGCGGAAGGAATTCTGTTTTCCGCCTCGCAGGTACTTCCTTTATTTTACATAATATGCTATAATAATCCAATATCGGCATGATTCCGAAAACGGGCGGGTTCCCGTGGGAATGCGCCTTTCGGCGGCCTGAAAACGCCTTTTAGCCGCTGATCGGAATTATTTTTTGCTGTTTTTGCCCCTTACTTGCCGATTAGCAAATATTTTTTGACAAATATGCTATAATTTGTGCAAAATGGATGAAAAAAGAAGGCGCTGCATCATGAAAAATATTCGAATTGTAATCGTTGACGACTCAGTTTTTTCAATTGCATTTATTCGAAACATTCTGGAAGAAAACGGGTTTGAAGTGGTTGGGGACGCCGGTTCTCTGGAGGAAGTCAAAAAAGTCGTAGCGGAGCAGAAACCTGATGTGGTCACGATGGACATGACTCTGCCGGGGACGGACGGTCTGGAGTGTACGCGCGCGGTCCATGAAATCAACAAGGACATCAAAGTGATCGTCATCAGCTCAATGATGGACGATGAAATCGTAAAGAAAGCAAAGAGGAACAAAGTCTCCGCCTACATTCAAAAGCCGATTGACGCCGACGAGCTGATTTCCACCATGAAACGCCTGCTGGACGGGGACGAACTGTACCGGCTTTTGCAGGAAGAGTTTTTCCCGGTGTTCAAGGAAGCTTTGCTGGACGGCGTGAACCGGATGACCAAAACCCTGCTGACCTATCGGGAGGAACACTCCTCCGAAAAAGCGTATAAGTCGGCCGGCGTGACCGTTATCATCGGAATCATCGGCGCATTTTCCGGCCGGATGCTGCTCGATTTCTCAAAGGAAACCGCCCATGCGCTCACGGCTGCGATTTTCCGGAAGGAACCGAAGAGCAACGACGAAGTGGCGGCCGCGCTCGGTGAGTTCTCCAATATCGTGGCCGGGAACGCATGCTCCATTCTGAACCG
>JAEWRF010000257.1 GCA_023460155.1 Bacillota bacterium
GTGTGACACTGCGTCCGTACGGCGAGTTTCCCGATTTTCTCAGAAATCTGAATGGAAAAAAGGCCGTGCTGATTGAGCCGGACGGAACCAGCTATGCGCTGCTCCGGGCTCTGGAGGAAAACGCTGAGCTTGAAGTCATCTTCGGCGACGATATCATAACAGGCCTGAAAGGGATCAAAAATTCAACCGAGACCGAAAACATCCGGCGCGCGATGCTGTACGACGGCTGCGCGCTTGTGAAATTCCGCGTCGCTCTGGACGACCGGCTGGCCGCCGGGGAGACCGTGACGGAATGCGACGTATGCGATATGCTCCGTGAATTCCGGGGCGAACAGCCCGATAACCGCGGCGAAAGCTTTGCAACAATCGCAGCCTACCGGGAAAATGCGGCCATGATGCACTATTCGCCCAAACCGGGCGCCTGCAGCGTACTGAAGCAAAGCGGGTTTCTGCTGGTCGATTCCGGCGGGCAGTATCCGGAAGGAACCACCGACATCACCCGCACGTTCGTGCTCGGCCCTGTAAGCAATGAGGAGAAGGAACGTTACACCTTGGTGCTGAAATCCCACATTGCCCTTGCGACCGCCCTTTTTCTGGAGGGAAGCACCGGCGGCAATCTCGACATTCTCTGCCGCGAACCGCTGTGGGCGCACGGCATCGATTATCGCTGCGGCACAGGTCACGGCGTGGGGATGTTCAGCAGCGTGCACGAAGGCCCGCAGAACATCCGGCCGAGAAACGACACCGTTTTCCGCCCCGGCATGACGATCACGAACGAACCGGGAGTTTATGAAGAGGGAAAGTACGGCATCCGCACGGAAAACATGATGCTTGTGACGGAAGCCTTTTCAAACGGCTACGGAAGGTTTCTGAAATTTGAAACCCTTACGCTTTTCCCCATCGATACGGACGCCATTCAGCCGAAACTCCTCACCCCCGCGGAGACCTGCTGGCTGAACGACTATCACCGCACGGTATATGAAAAGCTCTCGCCCCTGCTTTCAGGGCGAGAGCTCGAATGGCTGCGAAGGCACACCCGGTCGATCGGCTGACCGATCAGGATTCGTTGTAGCGGGCAAGAAACGTTTTGGTCCGCTCGCTCTGCGCGTTCCCGAACACCTGCTCCGGGGTTCCCTGCTCGACGATGGAACCGTCCGCCATGAAAACGACGTTGTCGGCAACATCCCGGGCAAAGGCCATCTCGTGCGTGACAACCACCATGGTGCGGTGCTCCGCGGCAAGGCTGCGGATCACCTTCAGAATTTCTCCTGTCAGTTCCGGATCCAGTGCGCTCGTCGGTTCGTCAAAGAAAAGAACCTCCGGCTCCATGGCAAGCGCACGCGCGATGGAAACCCGCTGCTGCTGGCCCCCGGAGAGCTGACACGGGTAGGCGTCCGCTTTATCCGAAAGATCCATCTTTTTCAGCAGTTCCTGTGCGGAGGCTTCGGCCTCCGCTTTTGTTTTGCCCAGAACGTGGATGGGGGCCTCCATTATATTGCGCAGCACCGAAAAATGCGGGAACAAATTGAAATTCTGGAACACAAGCCCCACGCGAAGCGCAATCCGGTTCCGGACGGCCTTTTCCGAATAGGCAGCTTTTCCCGAAGGTCCATCCTTCACCAGCGTCTCACCGCAGATGCTGATTTCGCCGCTGTCCACCGTTTCCAACTGAGTGATGCAGCGCAGAAGCGTGCTCTTCCCTGAACCGGAAGGACCGATCACGGCCAGGACCTTCCCCTGCTGAACGTCGATGGAAATGCCCTTCAGCACCTCCGCGCCGTCAAAGCTTTTGCAAATATCATGAGCCGAAACAACCGGCATGGTCAATCCCTCCTTATCGGTAATAGCTCAGGCGTTTTTCCCCGATCGTGAAGCACCGCGTCACAACGGCGTTCATGGCAAGGTAAAAGACACCGGCAATGGCAAACGGAGCCATGCTGACCGCGGACGACACCCAGTCGGAGGTCACCTTCAGCAGCTCCACCACGCCGATAACCTGCGCCAGCGACGTATCCTTTACCAGCGTGATAAACTCATTGCCCATCGGCGGCAGGATTCGTTTGACGACCTGCGGCAGGACGATGCGGAAAAAAGTCTGGCTGCGGCTGAACCCAAGAACCTTCGCCGCCTCGCGCTGTCCCTGTGGGATGCCTTCGATTCCTCCTCGGAATATTTCGGCGAAATATGCCGCATAGTTTAGAATAAAGGCGACCTGAGCGGCTACAACGCGGTCAAGCTGAATGCCGGTCAGCGGCTTCAGACCATAGAAGATGAACAGGAGCTGAAGCATCAGCGGCGTGCCGCGCATCAGAAGTATGTAGAACCGCACGGGGAGGTTGACGGCCCTGAGGCGGGACATTCGGCCGGCCGCGACCAAAAGTCCCAGCGGCAGGGAAAAAATCAGCGTTGAAAAGAATATGCGGAGCGACATCAGCGTCGCTTCCAGCATCTGCTCCAGCAGCACGGCGTAATTCATGGAAACAGTCCTCCCGTTAAATCGGTGGAAAAACGTGAAAGGCATGAAGCCGGGAAGCCCCGGCTTCATGCCGATGCCGAACGAACCGCGGCAGCGCTATTTGCCTACCGTGGTAATATCCTTCTGGAACCACTTCGTGGAAATCTTCGCCATGGTGCCGTCGGCGGCCATTGCTTTCAGCGCACCCTCGATCTGCACCTTCAAAGCGTTGTCCGCTTTGCGGAATCCGACGACATAATCCTCGGTTGCAAGCGACGCGTCTTTCCCATCCTTATCCTGCAGGACCTGATACGCTCCCGGATTTTTGGAAAGGTAATAGCGGGCGACGATTTCGTCAATTGCGATAGCGTCAACCGTGCCGTTCTGAATTTCCAGCACCGCCTTGCTGTAATCGTCGATTTTTACAAGGTCCTTCAATGTCTTTTTGAAATCCGGCTTGCCTTCAATTGCGGTCAGCGCGGAGGAGTCGGACTGAACGCCGACGGTTTTCCCGGCGAGGCTGTCAAGCCCTTTAAAGGTAGAACCGGACTTAATGAGGATAATCTGGTTATTCTTCATGTAGGGGATACTCAGATTGAACTGCTTTTCCCGCTCGTCGGTTTTGGAAAAACCGTTCCACAGGCAGTCTACGTTGCCGTTGTTAAGCTCCGCGGTTTTGTTGTCCCAGTCAATCGGCTGAAGCTTCAGTTTGATGTTCAGACGTTTGCAGGCCTCTTGTGCCAGGTCGATGTCGAAACCGACGAGCTCACCGGTCTGCGTATCCACAAAGCCCATGGGCGGGAAGGCCTTATCAAGCCCAAGCACCAGTTGACCGGCGGATTTCACCTTATCCCAGGAACCGTCGGAGGCTCCTGAGGAAGCGGTCTGGCCCGCCTGCGAAGAACCGGCAGGGGCGGAGGAAGCCTGCGCGGGAGCGGCGGAGGAACTTCCGGAGGACGCAGAACATCCGGCTGCTCCAAGCGTCAGAGCAAGCGCCAGCAATGTACAAATGAACTTTTTCATATTGTCACGCACCTTCATCATAAAATGGGCGAAAAGCCGGCTGCTTTTACTGCCCACTTTATTTTACCGTATTATCACGCTGAAGTAAAGGGTGAAAATGAAATATGGCATAAAGGCAGCCCTCCTTAGTCAATGGAAGCTTAACGGAATTCTAAAAACTTTTTTACACTGCCTTCACACTTTGTTACCTTCTCCGGGATATACTGAACTCAGTTAAAAATCCTTTTTACTGCCGTTTCCCCGATGGCCCTGACGGAATACCGAACCACCGGCTGGCAGACAAACCATACGTTCCTCTCCGGAGGCTTTTCTATATAATCTTTTTCATACTCTTCTTCAGAACCGCCGCTTTTGATCCGTACCTCTTATTTTTAAGGGGTTGCTTCAAAGGCGGCGGTTCTCCTTATTTTCGGTATTTTTTTTACCACAACATGGAAAAAATTCAAAAATTGAAACTTTGGAATTAAAATTAAAAGGATTAGAATTATATTAAGAGCAACTGCATATGAAATATTTCACAAAATAATCTAACTTAGAAGGAAGTATTTTGACAAATGCTTAAATTTAAGACACTAAGAGCTAAATTAGCCGTATGCACCGTTGCAATCGTCCTATTAACCGCCGTATTGAATTTGGTTGTCGGCATCATTTCAAGTTATCAAAGCACTATGCAGAATGTTGACAGTGAGTTGAAATCGGTCGGCCAAACGGCACAGGTCTCGATTGAAAACTCCCTGACCAGCATGAAGTCTAACGTAAAGTCCGCTGCAAAATCAAACGATATCGGAAGCCTCGGACTCCCGATATCCCAGCAATTAAATCTGCTTGACCGGCAAAAGCAGGACATGGGCTGCAAATCACTGAGTATCATTACCTCGGACGGCACTATTGAGAGCAACGACACCGCTATCAACGGCAAAAACGTTGCAAACCAGGAATATTTCAAGCAGGCAATGTCGGGCAGAACCTACATATCCACAACAATACCCGACGTCAATAAAAAACTCTGCGTCATAGTCTGCACGCTGGTTACCAACGACAACGGTTTTAAGGGGGCAATTATGGCCACCTACGACTTGCAGGTTTACAGCAACATTATCAAAAACATTGTAATCGGGAAAACCGGCAACGTCTTTATTATGGATAAGGACGGAGTCGTTATAGCGAATGTCAAGGCACAGAGCGTGGAAACCCGAAAACTTGCTGAAGTCCACAAACAAATTAAAGCAGGCACCAGCGGTATTACCAATTATTCGCTGAGCGGAGTAGACCGGATCTGTTATTACGCTCCTGTTCCGAACACGGACGGGTGGTATTACGGCGCAGTCGCACCGGTCAATGAAATGACCGACTCAATCTGGCTGACGATTGGGGGACTCTGCGCATCGTCTCTATTCTGCATTGCGCTTGGGCTCTTTTTCGCCCTGATGGTATCGAAATCCATTGCCGCTCCGATTGCTCAGGTTTCCCACAGGCTGGAACTATTATCCAACGGAGACCTGCAAACCGATACCGTCGAGGTCCGTGCCAAGGATGAGACGGGCGTGCTGGCATCGTCGCTGGCAAAAACCGTTACGTCCCTTCGCAGTTACATTACCGAGATCACGCAGGATCTGCACAAAGTATCACAGGGTGACATGTGTGTGGAAGTAAGCGACGGTTTTATCGGAGATTTTGTGCCCATCCGGGAATCTCTTACTACGATCGTTGGTTCTCTCAATGAGACTTTAACAAAAATCAATCAGTCCTCCGACCAGATTGCAAGCGGCTCCGAGCAGGTTTCAAACGGCGCGCAGGCGCTTGCGCAGGGTTCCACGGAGCAAGCCAGCGCGGTAGAACAGCTTTCCGCCTCGATTCTGGATGTTTCCGAAAAAACCCGGCAGAATATGGAAGACATCAACAGCATTGCGGATCATATTTATGAAACCGCTCAGGCGGCGGACGAAAGCGGTAAGAGCATGGACCGGCTGCTTGGCTCAATGAAAGAAATACAGACCGCTTCCGACGGTATCGGCAACATCAACAAGGCGATCAATGACATCGCATTCCAGACCAATATTCTTGCGCTTAACGCAGCCGTTGAGGCAGCAAGAGCAGGAGAAGCCGGCAAGGGATTTGCCGTAGTCGCCGACGAAGTCCGCAATCTTGCGGGAAAATCAGCAGAAGCGGCGAAGCAGACTTCCGCTTTGATTGAAAACAGCGTGCTGAAGGTAAAAGAAGGCATGCAGTTTGCTGACGGGACCTCAAAGTCGCTTGCCGTAATCATTGGAAAAGTGAATGAAATCAACGGCAAGGTAAATGATATTAAAGAAGCTTCCAGCGCTCAATCCGCATCAGCCGGACAGATAACGAAGGGAATGGAACAGGTTTCTGCCGTGGTACAAACGAACTCCGCAACATCTGAGGAAAGTGCGGCGGCCAGCGAAGAGCTTGCCGGACAGGCGAAAATTCTGAAGGATCTTGTGGCCCGGTTCCAGTTAAAAGCACCGGACGACAAAGACCGGAACGGCTGACCTCGGCAGCCGATAAAAACATGACAACTGGCCTTCCGTCCTCACTGTGCAGACGGAAGGCCAGTTGTTTGCCCTATCAAATGTTCCGGACACCCTGCAGGGTAAATCATTTTATCGGATCCGCCGTACCCGGGTGCGAGCCTACATTTTCCTTATCCCCGCACCGCAGCAAATCCAGCCACTCAGCGTCAAGCTCCGCCAGGCGCGTACGTTCTTCCACAGTCAAATACGGCTTTTGAAGAAGGTCCCACCTCGCGCGGTAAACTTCTTTCCGGTGCTGTGCAATGGAATCCATCGGAACTGCTCCCTTCGTTCAGACAGGCGGACATCATGCAAACGCATGGCGCCGCAGCCGCATTGAATCATTCCCCCTCTATTTTATGCGCCGTCCGGTTCGTGTTTCCCTTCCATTTCTTTCCTTTTCCGGCGTTGGTACCATCTTCTTCCCTTTTCGCATATTCTGAAGGAAAGAAGGTGAAATCAATGCCGAGAAGAGTTCCATGGATCTGGTGGTGGTTCCCGCCGCGCCCGCCCAGGCCCCCGC